>JAEZHQ010000096.1 GCA_023416455.1 Pseudomonadota bacterium
GCCATGCCCGGTGCCATGCCCGGTGCGGCGCCCGGCGCCGCGCCCCCCCTCACCGGGGGGACCGTCGCCGCGCCGGCCGCGCCGCTCCTCCAGCCGCCCGGCGTAGCAGGAGTCGCAGACCCGGAAGCGGTGGTTGGCCTTCAGCCGGGTGCCGCACACCGGGCAGGCGCGGGCCAGCGACCGCTCGGCCAGCGTGCGCTCGATGAAGGCGTTCAGCATGGCCCGGCGCTCCTGGCACAGATCCATCTCCGGGTAGGCGTCCGGGAAGCGGTAGGCCAGCCAGGCGTAGGCGGTCAGCTCCTTGACCGCGCGCTCGGCCCGCTCCAGCTCCACGTCGGTGCCGACCCGGTGGTGGAAGCGCTCGGCCTCCTGGGGGGCGGGGTTGGGGATGCCCATGCCCTGGTTGGTCGCCCAGCGCGCCAGCAGGCGCAGGTTGTTCTGGTCGCGCACGTCGATGGGGCAGCGCGCCAGCATGTCGCGCTCGGCCAGCGTCAGCCGCGCCTTGTCCACCGCGGCCGCCGCCTGGACGCGCTGCTCCAGGTCGGTCATGCGGAAGGTCTGGTTGGCGCGCAGCAGCTCCTGCCCCGCCGTGCGCAGCACCTTGGTGAGGCTGTCGGTGTCCAGCTCGCGGGCGATCGCCTCGACGTGGCCGAGGTTGGGCGAGATCCAGGAGCGCGGATCCTCCGGCACCGCCGGCGGCGAGGTCAGCGCGCGGCGCACCGGGTTGATGGTCTCGCCCTCCAGGACCGCGACGCGCCCCTCCTCGTGCAGGCCGAAGCGGCCGGCACGCCCGCCGATCTGGCGGATCTCCGAGGCGGTGAGGTCGCGCTCCTCGCGGCCGTCGTACTTGCGCGTGGTGCTCAGCACGACGCGGGCCACCGGCAGGTTCAGCCCCATGCCGATGGCGTCCGTGGCCACCAGCACGTCGGCCGTGCCCTCGCGGAAGCGCCGGGCCTCGGCCCGGCGCACCTCCGGCGACAGGGCGCCGTAGATGACCGCCACCGTGTGGCCGCGGGCCAGAAGCTCGCGGCGCAGGCCCATCACGTCCTTGCGCGAGAAGGCGACGACCGCGTCGCCCCGGCGCACCTCGGCCAGCGGCACCCGCTCCTCCTGGACGCGCAGCGGCGACTTGCGGGTGAACTCGACCACCTCCAGCTCCTCGCCCATGGCGTCGGCGAGGCGCCGGACGTAGGGAATGGCGTCGGCCGAGCCGGTCATCAGGATCTCCGGCGCCGCCACCCCGGCCACCGCCTGGGTCCAGGCCCAGCCGCGGTCGGGGTCGCCGATCATCTGGATCTCGTCGATGACGCAGGCGCCCCACACCCGGCCGGTGTTGACCATCTCGATGGTCGATGAGGTGAAGGCGGCCCCCGGCCGCACGTCGCGCTCCTCGCCGGTGACCAGGCTGCACGGCCGGCCGCGCGTCTCCAGCGCCTCCTGGCCCTCCAGCGCCAGCAGGCGCAGCGGCGCCAGGTAGCAGCCGCTGTCCGCCTCGGCCAGCCGGTCCATGGCGGCGTGGGTCTTGCCGGAGTTGGTCGGGCCGACATACAGCCGCAGCCGGCGCACCATCGCGCGCGCGGTGGCGAAGCTGTCGAGATAGACGCCGAGACCCGAGGCGTTCTCCAGCCGCTCGCGCCGCACCTTCAGGCCGGCCCGCGCGGCGGCGCTGGAGAAGGCTTCCTCCAGGGCGTCGAGCAGGGTCTGCAAGCGCGGGATGCGGCCGCCGAAGCCGATCACCCGGCCCAGCTCGTCGGCGAAGCCCTTGGGCCGCCACGCCTCGCCGAAGCCGGCGGCGCGCTCGGCCATGGAGGCGAACCAGCCGTCCACCCGCGCCCGCGCCTTCCCCAGGGCCGGGGACTCCAGGCAGGCGGCCTTGGCCCGCTTGCCCAGCGCCTTGGCCTGGGGCCGGCCGAAGCCCTCCTCCGCGGTCAGATAGCCCCACAGATCCGCCTCCAGATCCGGCAGCGGGCCGATCGCCACGCGGAAGCGCAGCTTCAGCCGGCGCCCGGTGCCGGGCACCTCCACCTCGTGGGCCACGGCGACCGACCAGCGGGCGGGGGTGGAATCGGCGTCGACCTCGATGCCGTCGCCGCGCACCACGGCGGCCACGGCGCGCAGCGCGTCGCGCCGGTCGAACTCGTCGGCGGTGCCGGGCTGGCGGGGGGCGGGCTGGTCGTCACTCATGGGCGTCTTCTTCCGTGATCGGCTTTCCAAGGGGCTTCCAGGGGTGGGCTTCCAGGGGTGGCCTTCCAAGGAGCGGCCGGCGCTTGCGGGTTCTGCCATCCGGAACAGCGTCGCGGCGGAGGCGGCACGACGGGGGCGCGGTTCCCCCCTTTGCGCGACCGGCGGCCGGTGGGCGTACCTATATGGGCGGAGCCTTTTGGCACGGCAAGCCGATTCCGTGGTTCCCCGGCGAGGCCGGGCTAATTCGCCTTCCCTGGCCCTCTCGCCGATCCCGCCGCTGCGAAAAAGGGGCGGCGCCAGCCACATAGATCGGCGGCGCACGCGGCGGCCGATCGATCGGGTTAACCGCCTGCACGCTTCGGCGGAACGCTTCGATCGGACGTATTAGCAACCATTACCGTCTGAACAGGCCGCGTCCCGTCCGGCATCATCGGCGCAACGACATGCGAATTCCTGTCGTTGCGCGAATTGTTTTGGGAGATGTGCATGCCGAATCCTCGTGATGTCCTGGCACTGATCGAGAGAATACGGTGCATTTCAAGCGAGGAGGAGCGCCGGTCCTTGCTGGAGTCGCTGGCGGCGGTGGAGCGGCCGACCATCCTGTCGTTCCTCAACGCCCATGGCGTCAATCTGTGCGCGGGCTCGGACCCGGCCCTGGCCGCCTTCCGGGCCTCCGACCTGCTGCTGCGCGACGGGGTCGGGTTGCAGGTCGCCCTGCCCTGGCTCGGCCGCCCGGCCGGCTGGAACATGAACGGCACCGACTTCATCCCGCTGCTGCTGCGCACGCTGCCGGCGCGCCGGGTGGCCGTCTACGGCACGGCCACGCCGTGGCTGGAGCGCGCCCGCGCCCACCTGGAGGGCTGCACGCCGCACGCCTACGTCGATTGCCAGCACGGCTTCCACCCGCCGGATCATTACGTCGCCCAGGCCCGCCGGCACCGGCCCGACCTCATCCTGCTCGCCATGGGCATGCCGCGGCAGGAGGAGATCGCGGTCGCGCTCAAGCGCGCGCTCGACCATGAGGTGCTGATCGTCAACGGCGGCGCCATCGTCGATTTCCTGGCCGGGCGGTTCGCGCGCGCCCCCACCCTGGTCCAGCGCCTGGGCTTCGAATGGGCCTTCCGCCTCGCCCAGGAGCCGCGCCGGCTGTTCCGCCGCTACGGCGTCGGGGCGTTCGGCTTCGCCCGCACCGTCCTGCTTCTGCGCCGCGCCGCCGCCGCGCGTCCGTCCAGCGCCTCCGCACCAGCGCCCTTGCATAAGGAGCTTTGAGAAGTGGAAAACCTTCCCCAGATCCACCGCGCCGCGCCGCCGGCACCCGCCTGGCCCGCGGTTCCCGGCCCGGCGCCCCGCGCCGAGTTCGAGGGGCAGGCACCGTCCATGGGCCCCGACTTCCGGTTCATCCTGCGCGTGCTGGGCAGCCACAAGTGGCTGATCGCCGCCATCGTGGTCCTGCTGACCGGGCTGGCGGCGCTGGGCGTCTCCACGCTGAAGGACCAGTACACGTCCGAGGCGCTGCTGCTGGTCGACAACCGCCAGGTCCGCATCGTTCACGAATCCGAGCAGCTGGTGGGCGCCATCCCCGCCGAGGACGCCGCCATCCTCAGCGAGATCGAGATCCTGAAGTCGGCCCATGTGCTGAACCGGGTGATCGAGGATCTGAAGCTGACCACCCATCCCGAGTTCAACCCGCCGCCCAAGGACGACGAGACCCGGCCGCTGCTGGAGCGCGGGGTGGCCTGGGGCCGCGAGCTGGCCGGGCGGGTGTGGGGCAGCGACTTCCCCGCGCCGGTCGCCTGGCTGCTCAGCCACGGCGACCAGGTGGCCCGCGACATCCAGGCGCGCGAGGCGCGCGCGGCGCTGGGCAACGACCAGATCATCGCGCGCATCAACCGCAAGCTGGACGTCGCCATCGTCGGCCGGTCGCGCGTCATCCAGGTCCGCTTCACCGCCAAGGAGCCGCAGCTCGCCCGCGACGTGGTGGACGGCATCGTCCGCCGCTACATGGAAACCCGCCAGCAGATGGACCGCGACCTGTCCACCGGCGCCATCGCCTGGTTGCAGGACCGCATCGGCACCCTGCGCGAGGAGGTGGCGGCGGCCGACCACAAGGTCGAGCAGACCCGTCTCAAGGCCGGCCTGATCCGCGGCGGCACCGGCCCGATGGCCATGCACGAGCTGGAGCAGACCCGCATGCGCCTGGCCGAGGCCGCGGCCAACCGCGCCCGCGTCGTCGCCCAGGCCGAGGCGCTGGAGCGCAACCTGCGCGCCGGCAACTGGAACGCCATCGGCGGCTCCATCGCCTCGCCGGTGGTGGCCCAGCTGCGCGCCACGGTGGCGGCGATCTCCACCGAGATGGCCCAGCTGTCGCGCCAGTACGGACCCAAGCACCCGCGGATCCTGGAGTTGCAGGCCCGCCTGAACGAGGCCAACGCCTCGCTCCAGCAGGAGATCCGCCGCGAGATCAACGGCGTGCGCGAGGCCGCCCAGGTCGCGGTCGAGCAGGAGGGCGCGCTGAAGGGCATGATCGCCAAGATGGAGGGCAGCTACGCCGCCATGCAGGAGGAGGCGGTGCCGCTGCGCACGCTGGAGGCCGAGGCCCAGGCCAAGCGCCAGCTCCTCGACAACCTCCTGGCCCGCCTGGAGGAGGTCGCGGCCCAGCAGGACAACCGCGCCTTCCCGGCCGGGGTGAAGCTGGTCTCCGCCCCGCAGGTCCCCCACGAGCCGTCGGGACCCTTCCGCATCCTGCTGCTGCTGGCCGGCTTCGTCGCCGCGCTGGCGCTCGCCGTCGCCTCGGTGTTCGGGCTGGAGCTTCTGCAACGCCACGTGCACACGCCGGACGCCATCCGCCGCATCCTGGGCGTCGGCCTCGTCCACATCGTTCCCCACCACAGCGACCGCGGGGCCAAGGGCCGGCTGTACCGGATCTTCCAGCGCCACCCCTTCTCGCTGTTCAGCGAATCGCTGCGCGCGCTGTTCCGCAACCATCTGGCCGACCTCGGCCCGGTCGGCTCGATCGCGGTCACCTCGGCCCGCCCGCAGGACGGCAAGACCTCGCTCAGCCTCGCCGTGGCGCAGGTGGCGAGCCAGGCCGGGCGGCGCGTGGTGGTGGTGGACACCGACTTCCGCCGCTCGCGCATCGACGGGCTGTTCGATCTGTCGGCCAAGAAGGGCCTGTCGGACTGGATCGCCGGCGAGGCGGCGCTGGACGAGATCGTCCACCACGCCGACGAGGTGCCCTTCGCCATGGTGCCGGCGGGCCGGCTCAACTCGATGACGCTGGACCGCTTCAACGTGGATTGCCTCGTCCACCTGATGGCCGGCCTGTCGCCGCAGTACGACCTCGTGGTGTTCGACACCGCCCCGGCGCTGGCCGTCTCCGACGCCCGCATCGTGTGCGGCGCCGCCTCCAAGGTGCTGTTCGTCACCCGCTGGGGCCACACCACGGCCAGCGACCTTCAGGCCGTGGCCGACCTCGGCCCCATCGACCACGCCAAGTTCGTGTGCGTGATGACCGACGTGAACCTGAAGAAGGCCGCCTCGAAGGGCTATCAGGGCCCCTACAACAGCTACGTCGCCACCCGGAAATACTACGGCAACCCGACCCTGCGCGCGGCCCGGTAGAGCCCAGCGCCCGCGGCGCAGGCGGCCCCCGCCGGGGCCGCCGCCCCCGGCAACCCGCAAGAGACGAGGCCCGACGCCCATGGTTCCGCCCCAGCACCGCCCCCGGAC
>JAEZHQ010000261.1 GCA_023416455.1 Pseudomonadota bacterium
GTGGAGGGCATCGCCGACGGGCTGGCCCGGCTGGTCGCCCGCGACCGCATGCGGGCGGAGGACCGCCTCGCCCTGCTCGGCCGGCTGGAGCCGGTGGGCGCGCTGCCCGCGCTGGCCCCCGCCGCCCTCGTGGTCGAGGCCGTGGTGGAGGAGCTGGAGGCCAAGCGCCGCCTGTTCGCGGAGCTGGAGGGCGTGGTCGGCGCCGACGCCATCCTCGCCACCAACACCTCGTCGCTGTCGGTGACCGCCATCGCCGCCGCCCTGGCGCGGCCGGAGCGCTTCGCCGGGCTGCATTTCTTCAATCCGGCCCCGGTCATGGCGCTGGTCGAGGTGGTCAGCGGGCTGGCCACCGACCGCGCCGTCGCGGAGCGGCTGTTCGCCACCGCCCGGGCCTGGGGCAAGACGCCGGTCCACGCGCGCTCCACCCCCGGCTTCATCGTCAACCGGGTGGCCCGGCCCTTCTACGCCGAGGGCTTGCGCGCGCTCCAGGAGCGGGCGGCCGACCCGGCGACGCTCGACGCCGTGATGCGCGAGTGCGGCGGCTTCCGCATGGGACCGTGCGAGCTGATGGACCTGATCGGCCACGACGTGAACTTCGCCGTCACCCGCTCGGTCCACCGCGCCTGTTTCGGCGACCCGCGCTTCCAACCCTCGCTGATCCAGCAGGAGCTGGTCGAGGCCGGGCGGCTGGGGCGCAAGTCCGGGCGCGGCTTCTACCGCTACGGGCCGGACGCCTCCCCGCCGGCGGCCGGGGAGGCGCCCGCCGCACCGCGGCCCTCGGTGGTGGCGGTGGAGGGGCATCTCGGCCCGGCCCACCCGCTGGTGGCGGCGATCCGCGCCGCCGGCATCGCGGTGGAGAACCTGCCGGGGCCGCAGCCCGCCCGGCCCTTCGGCCGCAACCGCATCGGGCGGCTGGTGGTGGACGGGGTGACGCTGGCCCTGACCGACGGGCGCAGCGCCACCCAGCACGCCGCCGAGATCGGCCGCCAGGACCTCGTCCTGTTCGACCTCGCCCATGACTACGCCAGGGCGGCTCGCATCGCCGTCGCCGCGGCCGACGGGGCGGGGCGGGGGGCGGTGGCCCGGGCGGCAGGGCTGTTCCAGGCGCTGGGCAAGCGGGTGTCGGTGCTCGACGACCTGCCGGGCCTCCTGGTCATGCGCACCGTGGCCATGCTGGCCAACGAGGCGGCCGACGCCGTGCTGCACGGGGTCGCCGACGCCGCCGACGTGGACGCGGCGATGACCCGCGGCGTCAACTACCCGCTGGGGCCGCTGGCCTGGGCGGAGACCATCGGGCTGGACCTCGTGGTCGACGTGCTGGACGCGCTCGCCCGCACCTACGGGGAGGACCGCTACCGCACCTCGGCGCTGCTCCGCCGCAAAGTTTGGGGAGGAACCTTCTTTCATGACTGACACGACCACCGCCGCCGCCGCCGCCGACAACGACGACGAGGCGCAGGCGATCGCCGAGGCGGTCGGGCGCGGCATGCACGGGCGCGACCATTGCGCCATCGCCCACGGCATCGCGCTTGAGGCGATCGCCCCGGGATTTGCCCGCATGACCATGACCGTGCGCAAGGACATGGTGAACGGCCACGACATCTGCCACGGCGGCATGACCTTCACGCTGGCCGACACCGCCTTCGCCTACGCCTGCAACGCCGGCAACGCGGTGACGGTGGCGGCGGCCTGCAACATCGTCTTCCCGGCCCCGGCGAAGCTCGGCGACGTGCTGACCGCCGAATGCCGCGAGGTGCACCGGCGCGGCCGCTCCGGCGTCTACGACACCACCGTCACCAACCAGGACGGCACCGTCGTCGCCATCTTCCGCGGCCAGTCCACGCGCATCCAGGGCGCGGTGGTGGCGCTGTGACCCGCCCGCGGCGCCACCCGACAGCAGGGAACCGAGCATCATGACCGACGCCTACCTGTGCGACGCCGTGCGCACCCCCTTCGGCCGCTACGGCGGCGGCCTCGCCGCGGTGCGCGCCGACGACCTCGCGGCCGTGCCGATCCGGGCGCTGATGGAGCGCAACCCCGGCGTCGACTGGGCGGCGGTGGACGAGGTGATCCTGGGCTGCGCCAACCAGGCTGGCGAGGACAACCGCAACGTCGCCCGCATGGCGGCGCTTCTGGCCGGACTGCCGGTCGAGGTGCCCGGCACCACCGTCAACCGGCTGTGCGGCTCCGGGCTCGACGCGCTGGGCATGGCGGCGCGCGCGATCAAGGCCGGCGAGGCCGATCTGGTGATCGCCGGCGGGGTGGAGAGCATGACCCGCGCCCCCTTCGTCGTGGGCAAGGCGGACAGCGCCTTCTCCCGCGCCGCCGCGATGCACGACACCACCATCGGCTGGCGCTTCGTCAACCCGCGCATGAAGGCCGCCCACGGCATCGATTCCATGCCGGAGACGGCGGAGAACGTGGCGCGCGACTTCGGCGTGTCGCGCGCCGACCAGGACGCCTTCGCCCTGCGCAGCCAGCAGCGCGCCGCCCGCGCCCGGGAGATGGGCCGGCTGGCGCTGGAGATCGTTCCGGTGACCGTCGCCGGCCGCAAGGGTGCGACGGTGGTGGACACCGACGAGCACCCGCGCCCCACCACCGCGGAGGCCCTGGCCGCGCTGGCGCCCATCGTCCGCCCGGACGGCACGGTGACCGCGGGCAACGCGTCCGGGGTCAACGACGGGGCCGGCGCGCTGCTGGTCGCCTCGGCGGCGGCGGTGCGCCGCCACGGCCTGACCC
>JAEZHQ010000219.1 GCA_023416455.1 Pseudomonadota bacterium
TTGTGCAGGATCCGGAAGCCGTTGCGCCGGGCCTCCTGCAAGCGCTCGGGCGCGGTGTCGCCGGTCAGGATGATGCCCGGCACGTCCTTGCCGACCACGCCCTGGATGGCGACCAGCGCCTCCGGTCCGGTCCGTCCCTGCTGGAGCTGGTAGTCGGCGAGCACGATCTGCGGGCGCCGGCCGTCGGCGCGCAGCCGTTCCAGCGCCTGGTCGCCGGACCGGGCGGTCAGCACGTCGTAGCCCCAGCCCTCCAGCATCGCCTTGAGGCCGAGCAGGATGATCGCCTCATCGTCGATGACCAGAACGAGTCCCCTGGTGGCGCTGTCGTTGGCCGCCTGGCGGACTTCGACGGCGGCGGCCGGGCGGCCGCGGGCGACCACGACCCGCGGCAGCTCCACGGTGAAGGCCGAGCCCCGGCCCTCGCGGGATCGCACGCCGACCGGGTGGCCCAGCAGCTTGGACAGCCGCTTCACGATGGCCAGACCGAGCCCCAGCCCCGGGGCGCCGGGCGCCCCCAGCTGCGTGAACTCCTCGAAGATCTCCTCCAGCCGGTCGGCCGGGATGCCCATGCCGCTGTCGCAGACCTCGACCCGCAGGTTGTTCCCGGCGCGCCGGCAGCCGATCAGGATGCGGCCCTTGCGGGTGTAGCGCAGCGCGTTCTCGATCAGGTTGCGCAGGATGCGTTCCAGGTGGGCGGGGTCGGTGCGCACCCAGGCCCGTGTCGGCACGGCCCGCAGCTCCAGCCCCTTCTGGGCGGCGCGCGGCGCGTACTCGACGACCAGCCGGCCGAGCAGCTGGCCCAGCCGCAGGTCGGTCGGGGTGGCGACGATCTTGCCGGATTCCAGCCGCGACATGTCGAGCAGCCCGTCGAGCAGCCCCTTCAGCGTGTCGAGCGCCTGGCGCATGTTGTCCAGCAGCGGCAGGCTGGGGTGGCCTTGCAGCCGGTCGCCCAGCGCGGCGGCGAACAGGTAGAGCGACTGCACCGGCTGGCGCAGGTCGTGGCTGGCGGCGGCCAGGAACCGGGATTTGCCGGTGGCGGCCTGCTCGGCCTCCTCCCGGGCACGGCGCAGGTCGGCTTCGGCCTGCTTGCGTTCGGTGACGTCGACGGCGGCGCAGGTGACGCCGAGGATGGCGCCGTCGGTCCCGCGCAGCGGGTCGACGGTCAGGTCGTAGTAGAAGGGGCGGCCCTGGCCGTGGATCAGGATCTCCTCGCGCGCGCCCTCGCCGGTCTCCAGCACGCGGCGCTTGATGGTGATGAGCCGTTCGGCGTCCCGCTGGTCGGGGAAGATCTCGCGGTCGGTGCGGCCGATCACCGGCTCGGTCGTGTAGCCCTGCGCCGGGTCGTGGATCCACTGGTACCGCAGCTCGCGGTCCTGGTTGAACACCACGACGCCGGAGTTGCGCAGCGCCGTGCGGAACCGCTCGTTGGCGACGCGCAGCGCCTCCTCGGTGCGCTTGCGCTCGGTGATGTCGATGCCCGACGCGATCAGGTGGGTGACCCGCCCCTCGACGTCCAGCATCGGCGTCAGCCCGATGTCGATGGTGATGGTGCGTGCGCCGGCGCGCCGGACCGGCGCGTCGAAGCGCGAGGCTTCGCCGCGTGCGGCACGGGCCACGGCCTCGCGCAGCCGGTCGCGCTCGCGGCTGCCCGGGGGCCACCAGCCGGTCTCCTCGAAGGGGCGGCCGATGATGTCCTCGGCGGGCAGGCCGGCGATCGCGCGGGCGGCATCGTTGACGTGCAGGACCACGCCCTCGGGGGTCAGCACGCCGATGAAGGCGGGCAGCGAGTCGAGCACGGCGCGCAAATGCCGTTCGGAGCCGCGCAGCGCCCGCTCCCGGGCCTCCAGCGTCTCGGCCATGGCGTCGAAGGCGTGGCCGAGCTGACCGATCTCGGAGGTCCGGTCGGCCAGCCCGGCGCGGGCCGAGGAGTTGCCGTCGCGCCAGCCCTGGGTGGCGCGGATCAGCGTCTCCACCGGGCGGCGGATGAACAGGGTGCCGCCGATCCAGGCCGCGGCGACCGCCACCAGGAGCCCGCCCAACGTCATCAGCAGCCCGTCGCGGGTGGAGCGGTCGATGCTTCCCATGGCGGCGCGGTGGTCGATCCCGACGCTGATGAACAGGTCGCGCGCGCCCTGACCGGCCGTGGAGTAGGCGACCACCCGCGCCAGCCCGTCGAGGCCGGGCATGGTGACCACCCCGTCCTGCCCGCTGCCGACCAGTTCCAGGTAGGGCCGGGGCACGCGCTCGCCGCGCTGGGCGATGCCGTTGGGCAGCTTGACCAGGATGGCGCCCTTGCGGTCGGTCACCGTCAGGCTGGCGCTGTCGGGCAGCGACCGCGCCGCGAAGGTGGCGGACAGCCACGGCAGGTCGAGCCCGAGCGTGACCGCGCCGGCCACCGCGCCCGCCTCGTCGCGGAAAGGGAGGGCGAAGGGCAGCACCGAGACGCCCCCCGGCGGGCCGAGCGGCGCCCATTCGCCGACGACGAAGCGGTCGTCCTCGACGGCTTGGCGGACGTAGGGCCGCAGGGCGGACGCCGCGGCGGCGTCGGTCTCCGGCGAACCGCTGCACAGCACCCGGCCGTCGGGATCCATCACCGACAGGGTGCGGTACTGGTGGGAGCGCCGGACCAGCCGCAGCAGGTGATCCTGGCAGCGGTCGCGGTCGCCGGCGCGTACGGCGGCGGACTCCGCGATGGCGGTGACCACCAGCCGCGCGCCGTCGATGATGCGGGCCTGCTCGCCCTCGACCAGATCGAGCAGGCGTTCGGCCTGGAGCGCCACCTCCCGTTCCCGGTCCGCACGCTGCTGGAGCACGCTGTAGAGCTGGATGCCGATGGCCGGCAGGACGGCCAGAAGGACCAGCACGAAGAGGCGGGCCAGAAGGGTCATGGCGTCTCAAGGCTCCCCAGGGGGTGGGCGGGGGGCGGATGAAAAAGCACCGCTCCGCCGCGCCCAGGAGTAGCTCGGTTTTGGTTAAATCACAGTTAACCTGCGGTGCGGAACGCTGGGGAACGCCATGGTGCATCACGAAACCGCATGCGAAAACGTGGTACGGATAAAGTCATAAAGAAGACATCCGATTTTTGGATTTTAATATACTTTCTACACAAAGGAGAAAAAGGGGTAGGAAGCGGTGACGTCCCCCGGAAATCTTGCCGCCGGGAACGCCGTTTCAGGAGCTTGACGGGCGCGCCGGGCGCACCGGGCGGAAACCGGCGGCGGAACCGCCGTCCCGGAGGCGTGTTGAACGGAGCGCCATGGACACGCCCTTCCGGATGCCTCCGCACCGAACCGCCTCCGACGGCGCGCCGCGCCTGGTCGGCGTGGAGGTGGAGTTCGCCGACCTCGACGCCCCCTCCGCGGCGGCGGCGGTGCGCGACCTCTACGGCGGCACCGTCGAAACGGAGGACCCCCACCGCTGCCTGGTGCGCGGCACCCGGCTCGGCGACTTCACGGTCGAGCTGGACATGCGCTCCGCCCATCCCGGGACGAAGCCCGGCCCGGCGCCGGAGGAGGACGGCGGCGGGGCGTTCGACGCCGTGGTCGAGACCCTGCGCCCGCTGTGGGGCAACATCGGCAGCCTGGTCATGCCCTTCGAGATCGCCGCCCCGCCCATCCCCTTCGACCGGCTGGGCGAGCTGGAGGCCCTGTTCGCCACCCTGCGCGAGCGCGGCGCCGCCGGAACCGAGGCCAGCCCGCTGTTCGCCTTCGGCCTGCACTTCAACCCCCAGGTGGCACGCACCGACGCCGGCTACCTGCTCGACCACCTGAAGGCTTTCCTCATTCTCGCCCCGTGGCTGCGCCGGGAGATCCGCATCGACCCGACGCGCCGGCTGGCCGGCTTCATCGCCGCCTTTCCGACGGACTACGCGCTCAAGGTGGCCGATCCCGACTACCGGCCGGACCTGGAGGGGCTGATCGCCGATTATCTGGACGCCAACCCGACCCGCAACCGGGAATTGGATCTGTTCCCGCTGTTCGCCCATCTCGCCCCGGACACGCTGTTCGCCCGCGTCCGCGACCCCCACGTCCGGCCGCGGCCGACCTTCCACTACCGCCTGCCCAACGCCCGGCTCGGCGATCCGGACTGGCGCCTTGCCCAGGACTGGAACCGCTGGGTGGCGTTGGAGGAGCTGGCCGCCGACCGCGGCCGGCTCGACGGTATGGGCGCCGACTTCCGCGCCTTCGCGGCGCGCAAGGCGCTGGACGACTGGGCCGCCGAGGCGGGCCGCCGGCTTGCCGGCTGAGGAGCGCGGCACGGCGCGCCCCTCCGGCGGCCGGGCAGACCCACCGGAACGAGGACCCGAAGCACGGATGGCCGCAGGACCCGCCCACAGCCGATTCCAGGACCGTCCGCGCGGCCGGCCGCTGGTCGGGGTCACCGCCTCGGTGCACGGCAGCCGCATCGCCTGGTGGGCGAACCGGCTGGCGTTGCGCCGCGCCGGGGCGCAGGCGGTGCGCATCACGGCGCTCGACCCCTTTCCCATCGAGCGGCTGGACGGGCTGGTGGTCGGCGGCGGCGACGACATCGACGCCGCGCTCTACGGCGGGGCCGTGCGCCCGCACGTCCGCATCGACCCGGAGCGCGACCGGCTGGAGATGCGGGCGCTCGACCGCGCCGCCGCGTGCAACCTGCCGGTGCTGGGCATCTGCCGCGGTTCGCAGATGATCAACGTGCACCGCGGCGGCTCCCTGCACATCGACATCCACGAGGTCTACGAGGAGGCGCCGCGGCTGCGCACGGTGCTGCCGCGCAAGCGCATCCGCATCGAGCCCGACAGCCGGCTCTACCGCATCGTCGGCATCACCGAATGCCGGGTCAACGCGCTCCACCACCAGGCGGTGGACCGGCTGGGCGAGGGCCTGCGCGTGGTCGCGCGGGAACGCGCCGGCGTCGTCCAGGGCATCGAGGCGCCGGCCCACCCCTTCCTGATCGGCGTGCAGTGGCACCCCGAGTATCTGGTTGCCGACCCCCGCCAGCAGGCGCTGTTCCGCGCCCTGGTCGCGGCCTCCGCAACCGGCGGGGAGGGGGTGTCCCCAAGCCGCCGTTTCCATGGCGCCGGGAAGGCGGTATCCTCCGCTCCGGGTTGAGCGGGAGGCGGGGGTGATCGCGTGAGTCGGGGGCAGGAGGGCGTGCCGCCGACTCCGGCGGCGGCGGCGGCGGGAGGCGGCGGCCGGCTGCGGCTGCACACGGTGACGATGCTGACCGCGTTGGGCAGCGGGATCCTGATGGTGGGGGTCGTGCTCGCCGTGGGCTGGGCCTTCCTGCGCGTCCTCGACCTCGCCGGGGAGGCGCGGACCGCCATCGTCCCGCGCATCACCAAGCAGCAGGAATACGCGATCTTCGCCGCGCGGGTGGGGCAGCTCGCGGAGGCGGTCCTGCGCGCCCGCGTCCGGGAGGAGCGGCTGCGCGCCCTGCGCGAGACGGAGGCCCTGGCCGGGCGGTTCGCCGCCGACATCGACCCGATCATCCTGAACCGGCTGGAGCAGGCCGTCGCGGCGGTCCGCCGCACCGCCGTCATGGCCGAGGGCATCGATGCCGGGGCCGCCCGCGCCGCCGCCTTGCGGGCGTCGGGGGACGGGCTGTTCCTGGACCTGCTGCGCTCCGGCGCCCCGCTGGCGGTGCAGGAACCCTTCTTCCAGGCGCTGGAGGCGATGGGCGGCGCGCTGATCGCCTCCCATCCCGTGCTGCTCGACGATCTGGAGGCCCGCTTCCGCGGCTACGCCGCGCAGGCGGTGGGCGCACGCGGCGCCGCGGCCGGAGCCGCCGGGGCGGCGGACCGGCTGGCGCGGGATCTGGAGTCGCTGGCGGCGCTCTTCCCGCTGCGGCGGGAGATGCTGTCCGAGGAGAACCTGATGGGGCTGGAGACGGAGATCGCCCACGGGGTGCTCACCGACCTCAGCGAGAGCCTGACCGCCGACGCCGCCTCCGGCACGCAGCGGATCGCCGGCACGCTGACCGCCTACGGCGAAAGCGGGCTGCTGATCGTCGCCCTGGGGCTGGGCACCGCCGCCGCCGTCCAGATCGTCCTCTATCTCCTGCTGCGCGTCCATGTGGTGCGGCCGATCCTGCGCGCCTCGGCGGCGCTGGGCCACGTCCAGCGGGAGCGCCGGACGCTGCCCCTGAAGCCGGCCCTGTTCGCCGAGCTTCAGGCCATCTCGACCAGCGTGGAGCGATTCGGGGCGGCGCTGGTCGACACCCACGAATACGCCCTGGCGCTGAAGGCGGGCGAGGAGCGGCTGCGCGCCATCCTCGCCGCCTCGCCCTTCCCCATCGTCATCGCGCGGCGCTCCGACGGGTCGGTCCTGTTCTTCAACCCGCAGGCGGAAACGCTGTTCGGGACCGCCGGCGCCGGGCTGACGCTGACCCGCGACTCGCGCTTCTTCGACGACCCCGCCGACGCCGGGCGGCTGGACCGGCTGGTCGCCGAGCGCGGCGCCGTGGGCGAGATGGAGGTGGCGATGCGCACCGCCGCCGGCCGCCCCTTCTGGGCGCTGGTCTCGGCGGTCGAGATCCGCGACGGCGAGGAGCCCGCCATCCTGGTGGCGGTCAACGACATCACCCAGCGCAAGCGCTCGGAGGAGGAGACGGAGGCCGCCAAGCGGCGCGCCGAGCGCGCGCTCGCCGACCTGCGGGACACCCAGGAGCACCTGATCCAGGCGGAGAAGATGGCCTCGCTCGGCGCGCTGGTGGCCGGCGTGGCGCACGAGGTCAACACGCCGGTCGGCGTCGCCCTGACCGGCATCACCCATCTGGCCGACAGCACGCGCCGGATCGCCCGGCGGGTCGAGGAGGCGGCCCTGCGCCGCAGTGACTTCACCGGCTATCTGGGCATGGCCGTCGAGGCCTGCGGCCTGATCGAGGCGAATCTGAACCGCGCCGTCGAGCTGATCCAGAGCTTCAAGCAGACCGCCGTCGACCAGACCAGCGAGGAGCGGCGCAGCGTCGAACTCAAGGCTTACCTGGAGGACGTGCTGACCAGCCTTCACCCGCGCCTGAAGCAGACCCGCCACCGCGTCGTCGTGGACTGCCCGGAGGGGCTATGGCTGGACAGCTATCCGGGCGCGCTGTTCCAGGTTCTGACCAACCTGACCATGAACGCGGTGACCCACGCCTATCCCGACGGCGGCCCCGGCACCCTGCGAATCGCCATCGCCCGCGTCGGCGCGGGCGGGCCGGACACCGCCCGCGTCGGCGCGGGCGAACCCGACATGCCCCGCGTCGGCGCGGGCGAACTGGAGCTGCGCTTCTCCGACGACGGCTGCGGCATCCCGGCCGCCCACCGCGGCCGGATTTTCGACCCCTTCTTCACGACCCGCCGCGGGGCCGGAGGCAGCGGGCTTGGCCTGCAC
>JAEZHQ010000255.1 GCA_023416455.1 Pseudomonadota bacterium
GGCGGGAACCGCGGTCAACGGCGCCGGCTCCGCGCCCGGCGGGACGGGGAACCTCCCGGGGCGGGTGCGGCGCCCGGCGGCGGGCTCTGCGCCGGAAACGGCGCCTCCCGCCATTCCCCCGGCGCCAGCCCCTCCAGCGTCCAGTCGCCGATGGACCAGCGGATCAGGCGCAGGGTCGGGAAGCCCACCGCCGCCGTCATGCGGCGGACCTGGCGGTTGCGGCCCTCGCGCAGGGTCAGGGCGATCCAGGCGGTGGGGATGCTGGCGCGGTAACGCACCGGCGGGTCGCGCGGCCACAGGCCGGCCGGCTCCTCCATGAGGCGGGCCTCGGCCGGCAGGGTCGGCCCGTCCTTGAGCGCCACGCCGCGGCGCAGGCTCTGCAACGCCTCCCCGGTCGGCACGCCCTCCACCTGCACCCAGTAGGTCTTTGGCAGCTTGTGCCGGGGCGAGGCGATGCGGGCGATCAGCGCGCCGTCGTCGCTCAGCGCCAGCAGCCCCTCGCTGTCGCGGTCGAGCCGGCCGGCGGCGTAGACCCCCGGCACCGGCACCAGCCCGGCCAGCGTCGGCCGGCCCTGATCGTCGGTGAACTGGGGCAGCACGCCATAGGGCTTGTTCAGAAGGATCAGACGGGGCACGGTCGGCTCGGGCTGGGGAGGGCGGCGATCGGAGTATCGTGTTTGGCGATCGGATTCACGCTTCGCATCGATTCCGATCTTACGCGATCCGATCGATGGCCGCACCGGCCCGGCCGCAGCAACAGGGGATGACTCGTGACGCTTCTTTTCTGTTCCACCAGCGCCGGCATCGCCGGGGCGTGGGTCGACGAGCTGGCCCGGCGCCTGCCCGACCTGGCGGTGCGGGTGTGGCCCGAGCCGGGCGACCCGGCCGACATCGACATGGCGCTGGTGTGGAAGCCGCCGCCCGGCCTGCTCGCCGGCCTGCCCAACCTGAAGCTGGTCCTGTCGCTGGGCGCCGGGGTGGAGCCGCTTCTGCTCGACCCCACCCTGCCGGCGGTCCCGCTGGTCCGCATGGTGTCGGAGGGGCTGACCGCGGACATGGCCGGCTATGTCGCCCTCCAGGTGCTGCGCTGGCACCGCCGGCTCGACGACTACACGGCCCAGCAGGAGGCCGCGGCCTGGACGCCGCTGGAGGTCAGGCCGGCCGCGGCGGTCACGGTCGGCATCCTCGGCCTGGGCGAGCTGGGGACGGCGGCGGCGCGCACGCTGCGCAGCATGGACTACCGCGTGCTGGGCTGGAGCCGGACGCCCAAGACCGTGGCCGGGATGGAGTGCGTCAGCGGCCCCGACGGGCTGGCCGCCCTGCTGGGGCGGAGCGACATCCTGGTCTGCCTGCTGCCGCTGACGGCGGAGACCCGCGGCATCCTCAACCGCGCCCTGTTCGCCGCCCTGCCGCCCGGCGCCGTGGTGGTCAACGCCGCGCGCGGCGGGCATCTGGTCGAGGCCGACCTGCTGGAGGCGCTGGACCGCGGCCATCTCGCCGGGGCCAGCCTGGACGTCTTCGCGGAGGAGCCGCTGCCGCCCGGGCACCCGTTCTGGCGGCACCCGAAGATCCGCATCACGCCCCACATGGCCGCCGTCACCCACGCCGCGCTGTGCGCCGACTCCGTGGCCGAGGCAATCCGCGCCTTCCGCGAGGGCCGGCCGCTGCCCAACCTGGTGGACCGCGCCCGCGGCTATTGACACCGTCGGCGGCTGACAACGCCGGGCGGCGGACCGGATCAGGCCGCTTCGCTGGGGGCCGGCCCGGACCCGGCGCCGCCCTGGGCCTTCAGCGTGGCCTCCAGCCGCGCCTTGGCGGCGGCGGCCATCTCCTCGTCGGCCCGGATCCGCGCCATGTCGTCGGCGGTCACCGCCCCGGCGGCGATGACCAGCTCGGCGAAGTCGGAGAGGAAGACGCTGCCCTTCACGGTGCGCTGGACCAGGACGTTGCGCTTGTCCTCGCTGTCGCGCTTGCGCTTGGCGAAGCCCAGGAGCGACAGCCGGTCGAGCGCGCGGGTGACCGCGGGCTTGGAGATGTTGAGCGCGGCCGCCAGCCCGCGCACGGTGTGCGGCGGGTCGGTCAGGTAGACCTGGAGCATGATCGCCATCTGCCGGGCCGACAGGTCGGGCCCGTCCTGCCGCACGCTGGCGACCAGCGCCGTGCGCCACAGACCGAGCGCCTTGAGGTTGCGCGCCATGTTTCCCCCCGCAAGACCCGCCCGGACCCCGCCCCCGGCCGCGTGGTCCCGAGTTTTGCCCAAGCCGGTCCGGGCAGGCAAGCGTTTCGCCCCCGGATCGACTTGGTCACGACGTCGCGGCCCGGGGGTCCAGCGCCTCCTCCAGGAAGGCCAGGAAGCGGGGGTCGCCGGCGTAGGCGACGTTGATGCGCAGGGCCGGCGGAAGCGCCGAGCGGTCGGGGGTGAACAGCGATCCCGGGGCGAGGAAGATGCCCTTCCCGGCGGCCTTCCGGGCGAGCGCGACCGCGTCGACGCCCGGCGGCAGCTCCCCCCACAGGTAATAGCCGCCGGCCGGGGGCACCGTGATGCGGACGCCGGCCGCCCCGAGCCCGGCCACGGCCGCCTCCGTCGCCGCCTCGACCCGCCCCTTCAGGCGCCGCAGGTGGCGCAGATACTGGCCGTTGGCGATGACGCCGTAGACGATCCGCTCGACATAGTCGGAGGTGCTGACGATGGTCAGCATCTTCAGGTCGCACAGCGCGGCGGTGAGCGCCGGCCGGGCCGCCACGTAGCCGACGCGCAGGTTGGCCGACAGGGTCTTGGAGAAGGTGCCGACGTAGATGACGCGGTCGAGCTGGTCCAGCGCGGCGAGCCGCGGGCTGGCGGCCGGGAGGATGTCGGCGAAGGGGTCGTCCTCGACGATGCGGAAGCCCCACTGGCCGGCGATCTGGAGCAGGCGGTGGGCCACCGAAGGGGTGATCGACCCGCCGGTCGGGTTGTGCGCCAGCGGCTGCGTGAAGAAGAGCTTCGGCCGCAGCGCCGCCGCCTTGGCGGCGAGGTCGTCCAGGTCCGGGCCATCGGCGAGGCGGCGCACGCCCACCGGCTCCACCCGGGCGAGCTTGAGCTTTGCGAACAGCGGGTAATAGCCGGGGCTGTCGACCAACACCGCGTCGCCCGGCTCAAGGAGCTGGCGCGCCACCAGGTCGAGGGCATGGTTGGCCCCCTGGGTCAGCAGGATCTGCTCCGGCGAAGCCTTGATCGAGCGCTCGCCCAGGGTGAGCGCGATGCGCTCCCGCAGCGGGTGGAAGCCCCAGGGGTTGCCGTAGCCATGGTCCGGGTCGGTGCCGCGGGCCGGCCTGGCGGCGGGCCGCGGGCCGCCGATGTCGAAGCGCTCCATCCAGGACGGCGGCGGGCGCCCGTCGCCGATGCGCACCGCGTAGCTCTGCACCAGCTGCTCGCGCAGCAGCGAGACGAAATCGACCGCTTCGGCCAGGTGCGACGGCCGCCGCTCCGCCGACGGGCGGCGCAGGCGGGCGACGTAGTAGCCCGCCCCCTGCCGGGCCTCCAGATGGCCGAGCGCCACCAGCCGGTCGTAGGCTTCGGCCATCGTGTTCTTGGAGACGCCGTGCTCCAGCGCCCCGGCGCGCACCGAGAGCAGGCGCTCGCCCGGCTTCAGGAGACCCCGCTCGATCAGGCCGGCGATGGTCTCGACGAGGCGGGTCACGAGGGTCACACGGGTCATGCGGCACCATCCCAAGGCCGGCCTGCCGCCAACTGTCCCGGACCCCTTCCCGGGACAGTATCGCGGATAATTTCACAAACTGTCCCTTGTCCTGTCCCCTCGTCAAGCTGAACATCCGTGTTGCGAACAATGACCGCGCCCGCATGTGAAGGAGAGGACGCCTTGACCCCAGCCAGCCGCAGCTCGCGCATCCCGGGCTTCCATCGGAAATCCCCGCGGGAGCGCCTGGAGATCGTCGCCGCATTCGCCGGCCTGGATGCGGCGGCCCGCGACGGCCTGGCCGGAGGCGGCGCGCTCGACCTCGGCCTCGCCGACCATCTGGTCGAGAACGTCGTCGGCACCATGAGCATCCCGCTGGGCATCGCCACCAACATGAAGGTGGACGGCGAGGATCTCCTGATCCCCATGGCGACCGAGGAATCCTCGGTGGTCGCCGCGGTCTGCAACGCGGCCCGGCAATGCTACGAGACGGGCGGCTTCACGACCTCGATGTCGGGGACGCTGATGATCGCCCAGATCCAGGCGGTCGCGGTCGCCGACCCCCACGCGGCGCGGCTGCGCATCCTCGACCGGCGCGACGCGGTCGAGGCCATCTGCAACGGCTGCGACCCGGTCCTGGTCCGTTTCGGCGGCGGCTTCCGCGACCTGGAGGTGCGGGTCGTCGACAGCGCGGGCGGCGCCATGCTCGTCACCCACCTGATCGTCGACACCCGCGACGCCATGGGCGCCAACGCCGTCAACAGCATGGCCGAGGCGGTCGCCCCCCACATCGCGCAATGGAGCGGCGGCCGGGTCCGGCTGCGCATCCTCTCCAACCTCGCCGACCGCCGGCTGGCCCGCGCCCACGCGGTCTGGCACCTCGACCGCATCGGCGGCGCCGAGGTGCGCGACGGCATCATCAGCGCCTATCAGTTCGCCGCGGCCGACCCCTACCGGGCGGCCACCCACAACAAGGGCATCATGAACGGCGTCAGCGCCGTCGTGCTGGCCACCGGCAACGACACCCGGGCCGTCGAGGCCGGCGCCCACGCCTACGCCGCCCGGCAGGGCCGCTACGGCAGCCTGACCCGCTTCGAGGCGACGGCCGACGGGCAGCTCAGCGGCTCCATCGAGCTGCCCATGGCGGTGGGCCTGATCGGTGGCGCCACCAAGGCCCACCCCACCGCCCAGGCCAACCTGCGCGTCCTGGGCGTCACCAGCGCCGAGCGGCTGGCCCGCGTCATCGCCGCGGTCGGGCTCGCCCAGAATTTCTCCGCCCTGAAGGCACTGGCCACCACCGGCATCCAGAAGGGCCACATGGCGCTGCACGCCCGCAACATCGCCATGATGGCCGGGGCGGCGGGCGACGAGATCGAGGCGGTGGCGCACGCCCTGGTGGAGCGCGGGACCGTCCGCCAGGACGTCGCCGAGGCGATCCTCCGGGAGCGGCGCGGCGCCGGAGGGGAAACGACGGCCTGAGGCGGGGGCCGGCGGTCGTGAGAAGAACAGAACGAATGGAGGAAACGGTGAGGACGTCTGTGAAACTGGCGGGTGTCACCGCCCTGTGCGCGAGCGCCCTGCTGTGCGGCCCGCGCGACGCGGCGGCGGAGATTCCGGGCAACCGGGTGAAGCTGGGGGTGCTGACCGACATGAGCGGCTTCGCCTCGGATTCCACGGGCATGGGGTCGGTGGTCGCGGCCCAGCTCGCCGCCGAGGACTTCGCCAGGGAGCTGCCCGGCGTCGCCATCGAGGTGATCCACGCCGACCACCAGAACAAGCCCGACATCGGCTCGGCGGCGGCGCGGCGCTGGATCGACCAGGATCAGGTGAACGCCATCCTGGACGTCCCCTTCTCCTCGGTCGCCCTGGCCGTCAACGAGGTCACGCGCAACTCCAAGGCGGTGTTCATCGCCTCGGGACCGGGCACGACCGAGCTGACCGGCCCCAAATGCTCGCCCAACACGGTGCACTGGACCTACGACACCTGGGCGCTGGCCAACGGCACGGCGCGGGCGGTGACCGAGGGCGGCGGCAAGAGCTGGTACTTCCTGACCGCCGACTACGCCTTCGGCCACGCCCTCGAACAGGACGCCATGGCGGTCGTCAAGAGCCTGGGCGGCAACACCGTCGGCAGCGTCCGCCACCCGCCGAACGCCCCCGACTTCTCCTCCTACCTGTTGCAGGCGCAGGCCAGCAAGGCGCAGATCATCGGCCTCGCCAACGCGGTGGGCGACACCATCGGCTCGGTCAAGCAGGCCACCGAGTTCGGGGTCACCAGCGGCGGCCAGCGGCTGGCCGCGCTGCTGATGCAGCTGACCGACGTGAACGCGGTGGGCCTCAAGGACGCCCAGGGCCTGTACCTGACCGAGGCTTTCTACTGGGATCTGAACCCGGGGACGCGCGCCTTCGCCGACCGCTTCGCCGAGCGCATGAACGGCCGGCGGCCGACCGGCAACCAGGCCGGGGTCTATGCCGGGGCGCTCCACTACCTGAAGGCCGTCAAGGCGGCCGGCACCACCGACGGGGCGGCGGTGGCCGCCCGGATGAAGGAGCTGCCGACCGACGACCCGCTGTTCGGCAAGGGCAGCGTCCGGGCCGACGGCCGGGCCGTGCACGACATGCTGTTCTTCGAGGTCAAGACGCCGGACGAGTCGAAGGGGCCGTGGGATTTCTACAAGCTGGTCAGGACGATCCCGGCCGCCCAGGCTTTCCGCCCGCTCGACCAGGGCGGCTGCCCGCTGGCCAAGGGCTGATGGCCGCCGGCCAAAGGCCGACGCCGTCTCGAAGGCCCCCCTCCCCCGCGTCGCGGGGGAGGGGGCGCGCCGTCAGTAGATCAGCTCGTTCTCGCCGCTGCCCTCGGCGATGACGATCTCGCCGCGGGCGGCCAGATCCTTGGCCAGCTGGACCATGTACATCTGCGACTCGTCCACCTCGCGCACCCGCACCGGCCCCATGGCCGCCATGTCCTCGCGCAGGATCTTGGCCGCGCGCTCGGACATGTTGGAGAAGAACAGGTCCTTCAGCGTCTCCGAGGCACCCTTCAGCGCGGTCGCCAGCTTCTGCTTGTCGACGCTGCGCAGCAGGGTCTGGACGCCCGAGGGGTCCATCTTGGACAGATCCTCGAAGGTGAACATCAGCGACTTGATGCGCTCGGCGCTGTCGCGGTTGCGCTCCTCCAGGGCCGCCATGAAGCGGTGCTCGGTGGTGCGGTCCAGGCCGTTGAAGATCTCCGCCAGCATCTCGTGGCTGTCGCGGCGGCTGGTGCGGGCGAGGTTGGTCATGAACTCCGTGCGCAGGGTGCGCTCGACGTCGTCCAGAACCTCCTTCTGCACGGCCTCCATGCGCAGCATGCGCATGATGACCTCCATGGCGAAGCTTTCCGGAAGCTGGGTGAGCACGCGGCCGGCGTGCTCGGGGCGGATCTTGGAGAGCACCACCGCCACCGTCTGCGGGTACTCGTTCTTCAGGTAGTTGGAGAGGACCGATTCGTTGACGTTGGCCAGCTTGTCCCACATGGTGCGGCCGGCCGGACCACGGATTTCCTCCATGATCTGGTCGACCTTGTCCTTGGGCAGGGTCTTCATCAGCAGCCGTTCGGTCGAGTCGAACGAGCCGACCAGCGAGCCGGTGGCCGACATCTGCTCCGCGAACTCGACGAACAGGCGCTCGATGATGTTGGCGGAGACCGTGCCCAGGTTCGCCATGACCTGGGACAGCTCCTTGATCTCCTCGTCGTCCATCATCGCGAAGAGCTTGGAGGAATGCTCCTCGCCCAGCGCCAGCATGAGGATCGCGGCCTTCTCCGGACCGGTGAGGGTGCGGTAATCCTCACGAACCTTCAGCGCCATGACCTGCTCTCCACCACCTCGCCGGACGCGCCATTCCGCCCGTCCTCACCCCATCGTTCTAAACCTTTCCGAATCGCCGTTCCACCCCCGCGGCGCGCGCGATGGTGACAATTTTAACCATATGGACGGGATTCGCCGGCCGCATCACCCCGGCCCCTTCACTCCCGGCCGAAGCGCGCCTCGATGACGGCGTAGGCGGCGCGCAGACCGAGCGCCTCGCCGCCCTCCGGCCGGCCGGGCCGGGCCGTGCCGTTCCAGGCGTAGGTGTCGAAATGCGCCCAGGGCGTCTCCCTGGACACGAACTCCTGGAGGAAGAGGCCGGCGGTGATGGCGCCGGCGAAGGAATGGCTGGTGACGTTGCCGAGGTCGGCCACCTTGCTGTCCAGCCCCTTGCGGTAGGGAGCCCACAGCGGCAGGCGCCACAGCGGGTCGTCCTCGGCCCGCCCGGCGGCCAGCAGCGCGTCGGCCAGGGCGTCGTCGTTGCACAGCAGGGCCGGCAGCTCCGGCCCCAGCGCCACGCGCGCCGCCCCGGTCAGGGTGGCGAAGTCGATGAGCAGCGCCGGCTTCTCCGAATCCGCCTCGGCCAGCGCGTCGCACAGGATCAGCCGGCCCTCGGCGTCGGTGTTGCCGACCTCGACGGTCAGCCCCTTGCGGGTCTTCAGCACGTCCATCGGCTTGAAGGCGTCGCCGGACACCACATTCTCCACCGCCGGCACCAGCACGCGCAGGCGCACCGGCAGGCCGGCCATCATCACCATGCGGCCCAGCGCCAGCGCGTGCGCCGCCCCGCCCATGTCCTTCTTCATCATCAGCATGGCCGAGGACGGCTTGATGTCCAGGCCGCCGCTGTCGAAGCACACGCCCTTGCCGACGATGGTCACCTTCGGGTGGTCGGGGCGGCCCCAGCGCAGGTCGATCAGGCGCGGCGCCCGCGGGCTGGCCCGGCCCACGGCGTGGATCGCCGGGTAGTCGCGGTCCAGCAGGTCGTCGCCGACGATGACCTCGAGCCCCGCCTCGAACTCCTCGGCGAGGGCGGCGGCGGCGGCGGCCAGCTCGGCGGGGCCGAGGTCGTTGGCCGGCGTGTTGACGAGGTCGCGAACCAGCGCGGTGGCGGTGGCCGCGCGCTCCACCGCGCCGTGGTCGGCGCCGCGCGGCCAGACCAGGCACGCGAAGCCGCCGTCGGGCCGCGCCGGGGCGGCGGTCTTGTAGCGGGCGAAGCGGTAGCTTCCCAGCGCCCAGCCCAGCGCCGCCCGGGTGGCGGCGCGGCGGTCGAGATCGGCGTCGATGTGGTAGCTGCCGGGCGGCAGGCCGGCGGGCAGCCCGGCGAAGGCCCACAGGTCGTCGGGCGCCGACACCCCGGCCAGCACCCGGGCCAGCGCCCCGCCCTCCCCCGGCAGGAAGGCCGTGGCGCCGGCCTCCGCGGTGAAGTTCAGCGCCCGGACCCAGGCGGCGGTGGCCGGCGGCTGGGCCTCCAGCCAGCCGGGAAGCCCGGCCTTGGTCAGCGGGGTGATGGGAACGGTGGCGGTGCCGGCCGTGGCGAGCAGGGTGGGAAGCAAGGCGGGCGTCCTTCGTCAGACAGCGCAAACGGGCCCGCCAGCATGGCGCGGCCGGGGCGCCCTGAAAAGGGGGAACGGCGGCCGGCTTGCCCGCCGCCGGCGATGGCCCCATGCTGGCACCATCCCCACCGCCACCGCAAGGGACGCCCCATGACCGACCCCGCCCCGCCCGCCCCGGCCGCCACCGACCTGACGCTGGTGATCGGCAACAAGGCCTATTCCTCCTGGTCGCTGCGGCCGTGGCTGGCGCTGAAGCACACCGGCCGGCCGTTCCGGGAGATCCTCGTCCCGCTGCGCCGGCCCGACAGCCGGGCGCGCATCCTGGAGCATTCGCCCTCCGGCCGGGTGCCCTGCCTGAAGGACGGCGGCCGGGTCATCTGGGACTCGCTGGCCATCTGCGAGTATCTGGCCGAGCGCTTCCCCGACGCCGCGCTGTGGCCGGGGGACGCCGAGGCCCGCGCCCTGGCGCGCGCCGTCTCGGCGGAGATGCATTCCGGCTTCGCGGCGCTGCGCACCCACATGTCCATGGACCTCAAGGCCGCGCACCCCGGCGAGGGCCGCACCCCCGAGACCGAGGCCGACATCGCCCGCATCGCCGCGCTGTGGCGCGGGATGCGGGAGCGTTTCGGGCAGGGCGGCGACTTCCTGTTCGGGCGCTTCTCCATCGCCGACGCCATGTACGCGCCGGTGGTGACGCGCTTCGTCACCTACGGGGTGGCGCTGGACGCCGTCGGCCAGGCCTATGTCGAGGCGGTGCAGGCCCTTCCCGCCATGCGGGAATGGACCGCCGCCGCCCTGGCCGAGCCGTCGGAGATCGCGGCCGCGCCCTGAGCGGCGTCCCCGGCGGCCCAAGCGTCACGGGTTGGTCCGGCAACCCATGACGCTTGGGACTTTTGCCTTGCGGATCCTTGCCTTTCGGATCCTTGCCTTGCGGGCGGATCACGCTTCAGGCCGATTCCGGCCTTGCGTGCTCCGCTCTACTGCGAGGGGCCGTCGGTGACCTCGTTGGCGGCGTTGCCGACCAGCCCGACCTCGCGGTAATAGCGTTCCGCGCCGGCGTGCAGCGGGACCGAGACGTTGGCGACCGCCTTCGTCGGGTCGAAGCTGCGCCCCTTCGGGTGCCCCTCGATCAGCAGGCGGCGCGTGTTCTCGTGCCACAGCGCCCGGGTGACGCCGTGCACGAGGTCGGCGTCCAGGGTGGCGCGGACCAGCATTTCCGCCCCCACCCCCAGCGTCGGGACCTCCGGCACGCCGGGGTAGGTGTCGGCCGGGATGACCGCCGCCATGTAGAAGCGCTGCCGGGCACGCAGCCGCTCGGCCATGGCGCCGTCCAGCGGGAGCAGGCGGATCGGCACGCGCCCCGCCACGTCGCTGACCGCCGAGACCGGGAAGCCGCCGACCATGAAGAAGGCGTCCAGCTCGCCCTTGCCCAGCCGGTCGGCCGCCGTGCCCGGCTTGAGGTAGGCGGGCTTCAGCTCGACCTCCTTCAGGCCGAAGGCGTCGAGGATCACCCGCGCCTCGACCAGCGTGCCCGATCCCTCCTCGCCCAGCGACACCGCCCGGCCCTTCAGGTCGGCCACCGTGTGCAGATCGCCATCGGCGCGCACCACGAGCTGGATGGTCTCGGAATAGAGCATGCCGATGGAACGCAGCGCGTCGAAGGCCGGCTTGGCGGCGAAGCTGCCGGTGCCGGTGTAGGCCCAGTAGGCGATGTCGGCCTGCGCCATGGCGGCCTCCACCGCGCCGCTGCGCAGCAGCTCGATGTTCTCCACCGACCCCATGGTCGCCTGGGCCACGGCGATCAGTCCCGGCACGCCGCAGCTTCCGCCGCGCTCGCAGGGGCGCGAGCCCGGCGGGTTGGAGATGGCGTTGGCGATCAGCCCGCCGATCGGGAAATAGGTGCCCGAGGTGGTGCCCGTGCCGATGCGGAAGTAGCGGATGTCCTGCGCGGCCAGACGGGGCGCCCAGCCGCCCAGCAGGGCGGCCCCGGCGAGTCCGGCCAGCAGGCGGCGGCGGCTCGGCCCGGTCGGCGAAAGGCGGGTGTTGGCTCCTGCGCACGGCACCGGCGGGATACCCTTCGTTCTGGCAATGCGCCGCCGACGGCCCGGCGGTCGCGGGCGGCGAATCGCTGCTCTGAGGAAACTCCCTAGAAGAATACCCGCACGCCGTTCTTTTCAAGCCGGCAGCGGCCAAAAGCGGCCAGCCAGGTCAAGAAGGCCGGCGACTGCAACCGCCCCGCCACACATCCGGACCGGCCGCGCCGACAGCGCCTGCCCGAGCAGCGCCGCCAGCCCCAGCCCGGCGCAGGTGACCAGCAGCACCCCCGCCGCCCAGCCCGCCCAGAACAGCGCCCCGCCCATCTGCACATAGCCGTGGAAGACGGCCGCCGCCGCCGCGACCAGCACCGCCAGCGCCAGCGGCGCCCGCAGGTCGACGGCGACCAGCGCGCCCATCAGGACCAGCGAGGCGGCCAGCCCCTCCCCCACATAGGGCAGCCGGACGCCGAATTGGGAGGCGAGCCCGGCGGCCAGCGCCGCCGTCAGGGCGGCGACCGGCACCTGCCACACCGCCGCCCCGCCGTTCTGCCCGGCCCACAGGCCGACGGCGAGGAAGCCCAGCAGATGATGGAGCACCCACACCGGCTCGGTCAGCCCGGTGCCGAAGGGGCCGGTCACCGTCATCCGCGCCGCCGCCGGCACCGCCCAGCCGGCGGTGAGCGCAACCGCCAGAAGCCCCAGAAGAACCGACCGCGTCACCGCCATGCCCACCCCTTCCGCACATCGCCCCGCCGGTATGGCGGGAAGCCCCGCCCGGGGTCAAGCGGGGCGGCGGGGAGGCGGCGGCCGTCAGCGGCCCAGCGGGCCGGTGCCGTACTGGCGCAGGTCCTGCTCCTTGCGGAACAGATCGCGCTGCTGGAGGGGGTCGAGGCGGCCCAGGGCGTCGTCGGTGCGCAGCCGGTCCACCTCCGGGCTCATCAGGTCGCGCTTGAAGCGGTCGGTCATCGCCTCGGTCCCGGGCGCCTGCGGCAGCCCCTTCGGGGTCGGCATGTCGATGGGGTCCGGCGGCGGGGAGGAACTGCCCCGGCGGCGCGGGGGCGGGGCCTGCGGCCCCTCCCGGGGGGCGGGGGCGGTCTCCTGCTGCTGCTGCTGCGCCTGCCGCCAGTCCCGCGGCGGCGGGGCGGCGGCCTCCTCGGCCTGGATCTGCCGCCAGCTCTTCAGCCCCGGCGCGGCGGGGGGGACGGGAAGCACGGCTTCGGCACGGCCGGGCGTCTCGTCCCGGACCTCGGTCGCGCAGGCGGCCAGAAGCAGCGCGCCAGCGACGCTCAACACAATCGGTCTCATGGTCGGTCTCATGGGAGGAATGTCGTTCTCCGCAAGGGTGGGGACAAGGCTCCCTCGACGGGGAGCCCCCAATGGAAGGGTCCCTCCCGCCCCCCTTTTCCCGGCGGCCCTCCGCCGCTATGATGTTCCTGTTTTGTTCAAAGGCGGGAAGAAGGGGGTTGAGGCATGGGACGGCGCATCCTGTCGCTCTGGCTGCCGCGGCTGGCCACCGATGCGTGGGCGCGCCGCACGGGCCCGGAC
>JAEZHQ010000266.1 GCA_023416455.1 Pseudomonadota bacterium
GGTCAGCTCCGTGGCGTAGCGGGTCTCGCGGCGGCGGTCCACCTCCGCCATGGAGGTGCGCACGACGCGGACCAGGACTCCGCGCAGCTCGTCGATGCTGCCGGACACCTCGTCGGCGACGCTGCGCACCTCCGCCGCCCGGCTGCCGGTGGCGTTGGCCTCGCGGGAGACCTCGGCGATCCGGTGCGACACCTCCTGCGCCGCCCCCGCGGTTTCGGTGACGTTGCGGCTGATCTCGCGGGTGGCGGCGGCCTGTTCCTCCATCGCCGCGGCGATGGCGGCGGCGACCTGATCGACCTCGGTGATGGAGCCGGTGATGTCGCCGACCGCGGCCACCGCGTTGTCGGTGACCGACTGTATGGCGAGGATCTGCTGGGCGATCTCCTCGGTGGCCTTGGCGGTCTGGCTGGCCAGGCTCTTGACCTCGGAGGCGACGACGGCGAAGCCCTTGCCGGCCTCGCCGGCGCGCGCCGCCTCGATCGTGGCGTTCAGCGCCAGCAGGTTGGTCTGGCTGGCGATGTCCTGGATGAGCTGGGCGACGTCGCCGATCCGGGTGACGGTGTCGGACAGCGAGCGGATGGTCGCCCGCGCCTGCTCGCCGGTCGCCACGGCGCGCCGGGTCAGCGTGCTGGCCTGGCCGACCTGGGTCCCGATCTCGCCGATGGAGGCGGCCAGCTCCTCGGTCGCCGCGGCCACCGTCTGGGCGTTGCGCAGGGCCTGCTCGGCGGCGGCGGCGACCGACTGGCTGTTGGCCCCGACGGCTCCCGCCGACTGGGCCATGGCCCCGGCGTTGGTCTCCATGCGCTGGGTGCGCTCGGCGACGCGGTCCACGGCGTTGCGGGTCTCGCGCTCCACCGTCGCGGCCATGCCCTCCAGCGCCGCGCGCTTGGCCGCCTCGGTCTCCGCCCGCTGGCGCTCCTGTTCGAGGTGCAGGCGCCGGTTCTCCTGCCCGTTGCCCTTGAAGACCTCCACGGCGCGGGCCATCTCGCCGATCTCGTCGCGGGCGGCCGTCCGCGGAACGGCGGTGTCGTGGTCGCCGCCGGCCAGGCGCTTCATGACCGCGGTCAGCTCCGCGATGGGCCGGACCACGCGGCCGATCACCACCATCCAGCCGGTGAGGACCATGGCGGCGGCCAGCGCCATCAGCGCCCAGGAGGTGAGGCGCGCCCCCTCGTAGGCCCTTGCCGCCTCGGCGTAGCTCTCGCCGGCCAGCCGGACCTGGAGGTCGATCAGGGCGCCGATGCGGTCGGTGACCGGATCGATGACCTGATACAGCTCGTTGCGGATGAAGCGGTCGAGCGCCGGGGCCTCCTTGCCCCGCAGGATGCCGGTCAGCCGCTCCACCGCCTCGTCGGCCCGGGCCATCAGCGGCTTGGCCTGTTCGACCAGCGTCCGTTCCTCATCGACCAGCGGGGTGGCCAGATAAGCGTCCCAGCGCGCCCGGATGTCGGCCTTCGCCTTCTCCACCGACGCCAGGCTGGTCTCCCACGGGATGTTGCCGGTGCGCACCTTGTGGGACGCGTCGACGATGAAGACGGCGTAGGCGTCGGAGATGATCTTGAGGTCGCGCAGCGGCACGACGCGGTCCTCGTACACCGTGCGCAGGTCGCGGTTGGCGATGCCCAGCGCGCGCAGGCTCAGGACGTCGCTCAAGGCGAGAAGGCCGCCGAGCAGGGCCAGGACACCCACCAGCACGCGCTTGATCGTGATGCGCATTCGATCCTCCGTGGTGCCCCGCGGCGCAGCCGCAAGGCGGCTGCCCGACCGCGGGAAAGAATCGCATCCTGGCAAAATAACCTTAAAAATCCAAGGTGTTCGCCCAGGTGATGGGGGCGCCGGGACGGGGTGCGGTCAGTGGACCTTGACCTCGTTGCCCTTGTCCTTGCGGTAGACGTGGACGTGGTAGGCGGCCATGGGGTTGCGCGTCACATAGTCGATGAGCCGGCGCTCGGTCTCCGCCGTGGCGTTGCGGATCAGCACCTGCCAGGCGGGTTCCATGGTGGCGCGCCGCGTCTCGTCGTGGGGCAGCATGATGAAGCCCGCCCATTCCGGCCGGAAATCGGCCAGGTAGCTTTCCGCATAGTGGCGCATCATCGCGGGGTCGTTGACGTTGACGGACTCCATGTTCTCGAAGCAGACACGCAGATGCATCGTCGGTCTCCTCGTTCCGGCGCGGCCGGGCGGGCGGTGCCCGCCGGCTCCATGCACCAGATATGAGTGCAACCGGAGGAGGCTGCCACCCCGCCCGGGCAGGGGACGAAAAAACCCCTTCCCCGGGGGGGAAGGGGTTCCGTCCGGGCCGGTCCGGCGGCTCAGCCGAACTTGTAGCTGATGCCGTAGCCGCCGCGCGGGTAGTCCCACAGGATGTTGCCGCTGTCCTGGCAGATCACGCGGCAGGTCCCGCATTCCAGGCAGCCGTCGGTGGCCAGCGTCACGCCGCCCGCCTCGTTCGTGGTGTAGCAGCCGGCCGGGCAGCAGTAGGTGCAGCTGTGCACCGCGCAGCCCTGGCAGACCGCCTCGTCCTTGAGGCGGATGTGCGGCCGGCTTTCGTCGACGATGTACCGGTTCTGGTAGAGCTTCTCTTCAACCTTGACCATGATGCTCATCGCATGGACCTCACCAGCTTGATTGCGTCGCCCACCAGCCCGAAGACCGACCGCGCCTTGACGAAGGACTTCATGATCTCCTTCTCCTTCGTCTTCTTGTCGACGCTGTCCACGGTGAACCAGCTGTGCGCGGCGGCGTTGATGGTGTCGGGGTAGGCGCCGAAGAACTGCTTGTTCTCGTGCATGATCCCCGGCAGGTTCCGGTACTTCTTCAGGTCCTTCATGATGAAGCTGTCGTCCAGCTTCTTCTTGTAGGCGGCGAGGTTGGCGGCGGAGAAGGAGCGGCCGGCCTTCTTCAGCTCGATCACCGTCTCGGCCGCCATGCGGCCGGACGCCATGGCGAGGTTGGAGCCCTCGCGGTGGGCGGCGTTGTTGAAGTGGGCGGCATCGCCGACCATCAGCCAGCCGTCGCCGTAGAGCTGGGGCACCGCCTTGTAGCCGCCCTCCGGGATCATGTGGGCGGCGTATTCCTTCATCTCCGCCCCCTCGATCAGCGGCTTGATGACGGGGTGGTTCTTCAGGTCCTCCAGCATGGCGTAGGGCGGGCAGCGGCCCTCCTTGAAGTCGGAGATCAGGCAGCCGATGCCGATGGTCAGCGATTCCTTGTTGGTGTAGAGGAAGGCGGTGCCGACCATGCCCTTGGTCACCTTGCCCATGATCTCGATGACCACGCCCTCCTCGTCCTTGACGCCGAAGCGCTGCTGGATCAGTTCGGGATCGATGAACAGGATTTCCTTGACGGCCAGCGCCACGTTCTCCGGCGCCAGCTCCGGCCGGTAGCCGGCGCGCTTGGCGAGCAGCGCGTTCACGCCGTCGGCCAGAATGACCACGTCGGCGTGGATCTCGCCGCCCTCGCGGTCGGTGCGCACGCCGATCACCCGGCCCTGCTCGTCGCGGATCAGCTCGGTGACGGTGGTCTCGCAGATCTGGAGGGCGCCGGCCTCGCGGATCTTCTCGGAGAACCACTTGTCGATGTTCGCCCGGATGATCGTGTAGCGGTTCGGCGCGTCGGTGTTGAAGGCGTCCGACCGGTAGCTGGTGCCGATGCAGCTGTCGTCGCCGAGAAGCCAGATCCGCTGCTCGATGATGTGGCGCTCGGTGGGGCAGTCCTCCCGGAAGTCCGGAATGATCTTCTCCAGCTCGGCGGCATACATGATGCCGCCCTGGACGTTCTTGGCGCCGGGGTACTCGCCGCGCTCGAGCTGGAGCACGCTCAGCCCCTGCGAGGCCAGGGTGTAGGCCGCCGCGTTGCCGGACGGGCCGGCACCGACGACGATGGCATCGAACTTTTCGACCATGTCTTTGGAGTCCTTTCGTCCGGACGTCAGCCGGCCAGCCGGTTGACCGAGAGGCGCCGCGAGAAGGCGTCGGTCAGCGCGGGCAGGATGGCCAGCGCGTCGCCGACCAGCCCGAGATGGGCGAAGTCGAAGATCGTCGCGTTGGGGTCGGTGTTGATGGCCAGGATCAGGTCGGACTTCTCCATGCCGACCCGGTGCTGGATGGCCCCGGAGATGCCGGCGGCGATGTAGAGCTTCGGGCGCACCGTCTTGCCGGTCTGCCCGACCTGGCGGTCGAAGGTGGTCCAGCCGGCCTGGACCAGCGGGCGCGTCACCCCGACCTCGGCCCCCAGCACATGGGCCAGGTCGAAGGCCAGCTTCAGGTTCTCCGGCTTGCCCAGGCCCTTGCCCGCCGCGACGATGATGTCGGCGAAGGCGAGTTGCGCCTCGGTCTGCTCGCGGTCGGCGATGAAACTCAGCACCTTGGTGATGACGTCGGT
>JAEZHQ010000299.1 GCA_023416455.1 Pseudomonadota bacterium
GCCCGACCCCCCGCATGGTGCGCCTGGCGCTGGGGGGCGGCAGCGGTGCCGCCATCGCCCAGGCGCTGGCGGCGGCCGAACTCACGCCGCTGGAGGAGCTGGTCCGCCGCCGCCGCGAGGCGCTCGATCTCGACATCGCCGCCGCCCGCCGCACCCTCGCCGAACTGGAGGCGGATCTGGCGCGGCTGGACGAGTTGGAAGAGTCGCTGCGCCATTTGGGATAAGGCCAATTGGGAAAAGGCCATTTGGGAAATGGGTGGTGGCGCGACCGTCGGGTCCGCCCCGCTCAGCCGGCCGGCTCGACGAGTGCTCCCTTTGACGGGAAATTGCAGGTGGGTTCGGCCCATAGCCACTCCGGCGCCGAGAACTGGAGCAACTCCTTGTTCGGCCTTGCCAGGAAGAACACCGAGTTCAGCGACGTTACAATATTGCTCAGCTCCTGAATGTCCTCCATGGACAAAGGGACGCCGGCGCGGAAGAGTTCGGAGTTCACGAAGAACCCGAAATCATCATACGCCTTGATATCGACAAGACCCTTATCGGCCAGTTCATTCCATAGAGCCGAACCGGGAATGGTGTTGAACCACTGAAGGTATATCTTCACGCCGTGTTTGAGCAGGAGCTGGGCAGCGAATTCGATGGTGCGCTGACAATCATCCCTGGTCTCGAACGGGAAACCGATGACGAACGAGAACACGGTGCGTTCGGCGATGCCCGCGTCGGCGACGGCGCGCGCCGCGCGCTCCAGAATCTCCACGGTGCATCCCTTGCGGATCCGGCGAAGCCCTTCGTTGTATCCGCACTCCGCACCGATCAGCATCTGGTTGGTGATGGGCGCCAACGCTTCGACCAGGCCAGGACGCACCACATCGGTGGCACGCGCGTCGAGCGTCGCTTGGACGTCCAGCCCCCGCTCGCGGAAAAGATTGGTGATCGCCACCGTCCGGCCGACATCGAGCGTGTAGAGATCATCCACGAAGCTGAAGATCGGATAGAGGCAGCGGTCAAGGTACGGCCGCAACCGCTCGACCCGGTCCACGAAGCAGGCCGCGCCGATCCCCCGCCAGCTTCCGCGAAACTTCGTCGAACAGAAGGTGCAATTGAATCGGCAGCCTCTCGCCGATTCCACGGACAAGCTTTCGTAAACCCCGGGCGGAAGCAGATCGTAGGCCGGGTCGGGAAGCGCTTCCAACTGTCCGATGGACAGAGTCGAGACCATCGGATTGCGCAGCAGGCCGTCCGGGCCGCGCCAGCACAACCCTGGGACCGCCTCGATCCGGCCCTTGCCCGCCAGCGCGTCGAGCAGAAGCAGCAAAGGTTGCTCGCCCTCCCCCATGACGAGGAAATCGGCCGCGCTCGTCGCGGCGACATGGTCCGGATAAGCCGTCGGATGGATGCCGCCGGCGATCACCGGCATGTCCGGGTATCGTTCCTTGACGTGGTTGATGACCATCCGGGCGCTCGGCCAATTCAGGGAGTTGGCCGACACGCCGCACGCATCGCCACGGCCCGCCGCATCCACCACCCGGGCAAGGTCCAGCTTGCCGGCAGCGATGAGGTCCACGATTTCGACCTCATGCCCGGCCTCCCGCGCGACCGCGGCAAGCCAGTACATGCCCAGCGGCGGGCTTGTCCGGACGCGGTCCATGGCGATGGGATGGAGTTCGCCTTCGATCCAGTCCATCAGCGGGACAGTGACGAGCACAAGCTTCACAGGCACCCCCGGGGCAGGAGGGAAGGACAAGGGCGGCCTTGCGACCGCCCCCGCCGGTTCACTTCTTCTCTTTCTTGGCAGCCGCCGCGTCATCGACGAGATCCACGAGGGCTTCCGTCTTCCAGCGGCGGTCGGGTTCCGCAAAAGCCGCCGTGCCGGTGGCGACACGGACACCGACGCGGACCCCCGGACTCGTGCCTGGACGGGTACCGACCCGAATGGCCGGGGCGACGCCGGGCGCGACCAGTGCGGCGATCGCCTCCGGCGTATTCTGGCCCTCGGACAGAGCCTTGGCGATGCTTTCCGGAGTGATGCGCGTCCCTTTCGGCACCTTGATTCCGCACTCCTCAAGGAAAACAGCGGGGTTCCTCTCAAACGCTGACCGAAAGTCCCTGTCATTGACAAGTCTATGAACAAGACTTGCCAGGACCGCCGGATCCGCATCCACCTGTATGTCGCCTGACTGCAATACTACTTTAGACATATTCCCTCCACTCCCCGATGAAGATGACAATTTTTGTTTTACATCCCTTCTACCGACGGAACAATTTCCGCTGCAATATTCATCATTGACTGCGACATCATGCGCCGGTCACGATCCCCGCCATGGATAGAACCGCACACCCGCACCCTCAACCCAGCGCGCTTCCCGCCTGGCTGGCGACCGTCGCCTTGGCGTTGGGCGTTCCAGCCCTGTCCGTGCTGGCAGGCGCATCGTGGCTCTGGATCGGATACGGCGCCCTGTCATGGGTGGCGGCCATTCCGATCAAGATTCTGCTGACGTGGCTCGCTTCCGTCGTGATACCGGCCGAGTGGTGGAGAACCCGGGCAGCCATCTTCGCGTTGCTGTCGGCGGCCAGCGAACTTGGTGTGGCCTGGATGGCGGTGATCTTGGCCGACACGCCGCCCGGCGTCGTGGACATGCTGGCGTTCGGCATCGCGGCCGGCGCGATCGAGGCGCTGATCCTCAGCGCGGCCGGCTGGCTGGCACCGCCGTCGGCCGATACGGCGGAGCGATGGGAAGGGGCGGCGCGCGCATCCTTCTGTGTGCGGAACATGTTTTTCCTGGAGCGCGGGATAGCCCTTGCCGGACACACGGGATCACGGGCGCTGATCGCCTATGCCACGGTGACGGCCGCTCCGGGACCGGCCGCTTCCGCCGCCGCTTTCGCAATTGTCACATTCATGGCGACCGACGGCATCGCCTATGTCGCGCACGAGCGGCAATGGAACTGGATGGATCCCGCCGTGTGCCGCCGCTTCTTCTCGCTTCTCGCCGTCATCGCCGCGCTTGAGCTGGCGCTGTTCACGGTCCTGGCGTGAACGAGGCATGAGCGGCCGTGACGCTCCCTGCCGAGCACCCCCGCACCGATCCGATCCGGACGGGATGGCCGCAGCCGGCCGGCCGAACGACCCTCCCGCGCATGGCGGTGCCATGCGCGGGGAGTTTGAGGCGAAGGCGTTCGTGGAAGCCACGAACGCCTTCGCTATTACTGGGCGCCCTGGTGGGTCTGGGCGTAGCCCAGGCTTTGCAGCGCCTCGGCGATCTCCGGCAGGATGGCCGGATCGTCGATGGTCGCCGGCAGCTTGTAGTCCTGGTTGTCGGCGATCTTCTGCATGGTGCCGCGCAGGATCTTGCCCGAGCGGGTCTTGGGCAGACGCTCGACCACCACGGCGCGCTTGAAGTCGGCGACCGGGCCGATCTGCTCGCGCACCAGCTGGACCACCTCCTTGACGATCTCCTCGTGCGGGCGGGTGACGCCGGCCTTCAGGCACAGGAAGCCCAGCGGAACCTGGCCCTTGAGGTCGTCGGCGACGCCGATCACCGCGCATTCGGCGACGTCCCTGTGGGAGGACAGCACCTCCTCCATGGCGCCCGTGGACAGCCGGTGGCCGGCCACGTTGATGATGTCGTCGGTGCGGGCCATGATGTAGACGTAGCCGTCGTCGTCGATGAAGCCCGCGTCGCCGGACTGGTAGTAACCGGGATAGTCGGCCAGATAGGACTTCTTGAAGCGCTCGTCGGCGCCCCACAGCGTCGGCAGCGTGCCCGGGGGCAGCGGCAGCTTCACGCAGATCGCCCCGATGTCGCCGCGCGGCACCTCCTTCAGCTCGGCGTTCAGCACGCGGACGTCCCAGCCCGGCATCGCCCGGGTGGCCGAGCCGTACTTGATCGGGAACAGATGCACGCCCGCCGGGTTGCCGGAGATCGCCCAGCCGGTCTCGGTCTGCCACCAGTGGTCGATCACCGGGACCTTCAGGTTGTCCTCGGCCCAATGCAGCGTGTCGGGGTCCGAACGCTCGCCGGCCAGGAACAGGGCGCGGAAGTGCGACAGGTCGTACTTCTTCAGAAGCTCGGCGTTGGGGTCCTCGCGCTTGATGGCGCGGAAGGCGGTGGGGGCGGTGAACAGGGTGGCGATCTTGTGCTGCTCGATGACGCGCCAGAAGGTGCCGGCATCCGGCGTGCCGACCGGCTTGCCCTCGAACACCACGGTGGTGTTGCCGTTCAGCAGCGGGCCATAGACGATGTAGGAATGGCCGACCACCCAGCCCACGTCGGAGGCCGCCCAGTACACCTCGCCGGGCTGGACGTTGTAGATGTTCCGCATCGTCCACTTCAGCGCCACCGCATGGCCGCCGTTGTCGCGGACGACGCCCTTGGGCTGGCCGGTGGTGCCGGAGGTGTAGAGGATGTAGAGCGGATCGGTCGCGGCGACCGGGACGCAGTCGGCCGGCTCGGCCTTGGCGACGGCCTCATCCCACGCGACGTCGCGGCCGGCGATCAGGGTCGCGATCTCCTGCGGGCGCTGGAGGAGGATGACGCGCTCGGGCTTGTGCTCGGCCTGCTCGATGGCGGCGTCGAGCATGGGCTTGTACTTGACGATGCGGTTCGGCTCGATGCCGCAGGAGGCCGACACGATGGCCTTCGGCTTGGCGTCGTTGATGCGGGTGGCCAGCTCGTGCGGGGCGAAGCCGCCGAACACCACGGAATGCACCGCACCCAGGCGGGCGCAGGCGAGCATGGCGACCACCGACTGCGGGATCATCGGCATGTAGAGGATGACGCGGTCGCCCTTCTCGACGCCCTGGGCGCGCAGCGCGCCGGCAAAGCGCGCGACCTGGTCCAGCAGCTCGGCGTAGGTGATGGTCTGGACGGTGCCGGTCACCGGGCTGTCGTAGATGATCGCGGCCTGCCCGCCGCGCCCGGCCTCCACATGGCGGTCGACGGCGTTGTAGCAGGTGTTCAGCACGCCCCCCGTGAACCAGCGGTAGAAGGGCGCGTTGCTGTCGTCCAGCACCTTGTCCCAACGCTTGATCCAGGTGATGTCCTCGGCGGCCTCGCCCCAGAACCCTTCGGGATCGGACAGCGAGCGGGCGTGCATCTCGTCGTAGGCTTGGGCTGAGCTCTCGGTCATCGGGGGCGCCCCTTATATTTTGTTTG
>JAEZHQ010000305.1 GCA_023416455.1 Pseudomonadota bacterium
GGTCAGCCCCATGGCGGCCCCGGCCCCGCTCGGCGCGCCGGCCCCGATGACGGCTCCCGCCCCCCTGGCGCCGCCGGCCCCCTACGGTCAGCCGTCCCCCGGCCAGCCGTCCTCCTACGGCCAACCCTCCTACGGCCAACCCTCCTATGGCCAACCCTCCTATGGCCAACCCTCTGGCGGCCAGCCGGTGGCGCCCGGCGCGCCGCCGCGCAGCCTGGGCACGGTGCCGGCCTCCAGCGTCCCCCGTTCCTGAGGCCGGACGACCCGTCGGAGTCGCAACGGCGAAAGAGGCTGCGGTGAGCATTCCGAACATCATCACCTTCGGCCGCATCCTGATCGTGCCGGTGGCCGTTTACTTCATCCTGGCGGGCGAGCTGGGCGTCGCCTTCTGGCTGTTCGTCGGGGCCGGGATCTCGGACGCGGTGGACGGGGCGGTGGCGCGCATGTTCCGGGCGCGCACCGTGCTGGGCGCCTACCTCGACCCCATCGCCGACAAGGCCCTGCTGGTCAGCGTCTATGTGGCGCTCGGCCATGTCGGCGAGCTGCCGCTGTGGCTGGTCATCCTGGTGGTGTTCCGCGACGTGATGATCGTCGGCGGGGTGATGCTGCTCTACACGCTGAAGGAGTCGCTGGCCATGCAGCCGCTCTACATCAGCAAGATCAACACCGCGATGCAGATCGCGCTGGCCGCGGCGGTGCTGGCCCCGGTCGGGCTGGGCCTGCCCGACTTCCGGCTGTTCGGGATGGAGCTGGTGACCCTGCTGGTCTGGGCCTGCACGGCGACGACCGTGCTGTCGGGCCTCGCCTACATCTACCGCGGCGGGCTTCTGTTCAACCGGCACGGGGGCGTGCCGTGACGGACGTCAAGCCGCTCCGATTCTGGCTGGCCGGCCTGGGGCTGTTCGTTCTGGCGTTGTGGCTGCTGTCGGGCATGCTGCTGCCCTTCGTGGCCGGGCTGGCCATCGCCTACCTGCTCGACCCCGTGGTCGACCGGCTGGAGGGGTGGCGCCTGCCGCGCTGGCTCGCCACCACGCTGGTCCTGCTGTTCTTCGTGGTCGTCCTGGTGCTGCTGGCGCTGCTGCTGGTGCCGCTGGTCCAGGCGCAGGTGGCCCACCTGATCGAGGTGCTGCCGAGCTACGCCACGGTGGTGCGCGAGCGGGCGATGCCCATGCTGGAGCGGCTGATCCACCGGCTGTCGCCGGAGGACGTGGACCGCCTGCGCGGGGCGGCCGGCTCCTACGCCGGCGATCTGGTCGGCTGGATGGGGCGGGTGCTGAGCGGGATCCTGTCCGGCGGGCTGGCGCTGTTCGACGTGCTGTCGGTTCTCTTCATCACCCCCATCGTCGCCTTCTACCTGATGCGCGACTGGGACGTTCTGGTCGCCACGGTGAACGGCTGGCTGCCGCTCCACCACGCCGAGACCATCCGCGAGCAGGCGCGCGAGGTCGACAGCACGCTGGCCGGCTTCGTGCGGGGGCAGGCGCTGGTCTGCCTTGTGCTGGGGCTGTTCTACGCGGTCGCCCTGTCGGCGGCCGGGCTCGATTTCGGCCTGGTCATCGGCCTGCTCGCCGGGCTCCTGTCCTTCATTCCCTACGTCGGCTCCCTGTTCGGCTTCGTCGCCAGCACCGGGCTGGCCCTGTTGCAGTTCGACAGCCTGTGGCGGGTCGGCGTGGTGGTCGCCATCTTCCTGTTCGGCCAGGCGGTGGAGGGCAACGTGCTGACCCCCAAGCTGGTCGGCGACAAGGTCGGGCTGCACGCGGTGTGGGTGATCTTCGCGCTGCTTGCCGGCGGCAGCCTGTTCGGCTTCGTCGGCGTGCTTCTGGCCGTCCCGGTGGCGGCGGTCATCGGCGTGCTGGCGCGCTTCGCGCTGCGCCAGTACCTCGCCAGCCCCTATTACCGGGGCGGCGGCGGGACCGCCGAGCCATGAGCCTGGCGACCCAGCTCCCGCTCGATCTCGGCCACCGGCCGGCCATGGGGTGCGAGGACTTCCTGGTGGCGCCGAGCAACGCCGACGCGGTGGCCTGGCTCGACCGCTGGCCGGCCTGGCCGGCGCCGGCGCTGACCGTCTACGGGCCGGCGGGCTGCGGCAAGACCCATCTCGGCCATGTCTGGCGGGCGCGCAGCCACGCGCCCATCGCCGCCGGCGACGCGCTGGACGGTGCCGACCTGCCGGGGCTGCTGGCCCGGGCCAACGCCGTGGTGGTCGAGGAGGCCGACCGGGTCGCCGGCAAGCCGGCGCGCGAGGAGGCGCTGTTCCATCTCTACAATCTCGCGCGCGAATCCGGCGGGCACCTGCTGCTGCTGTCGCGCAAGCCGCCGGCGCGCTGGCGGGCCCGGCTGGCCGACCTGCGCTCGCGCATCAAGGCGGCGCCGGCGGTGGGGGTGGAGGCGCCCGACGACGCCCTGCTCGCCGCCGTCCTGGTCAAGCTGTTCGCCGACCGGCAGCTGCGGCCGGGCATGGACCTCGTCACCTACCTGTTGACGCGGATGGAGCGCTCGCTCGACGCCGCCCGTCGGGTGGTGGCGGCCATCGACCGCGCCTCGCTGGCCGCCCACCGGCCGGTGACCGTGCCGCTCGCCCGCGAGGTGCTGGCCGAACTGGAACGCCGAACTGGGGAGGACGGGGATGGATCTGGGAATCGCCGGGCGCCGCGCCATCGTGTGCGCGGCCAGCAAGGGGTTGGGTAAGGCCAGCGCGCTCGCGCTTGCGCGCGAGGGGGTGCAGGTCACCATCACGGCGCGCGGCCGCGACGGGCTGGAGGCCGCGGCCGAGGAGATCCGCCGGGCCACCGGGGCCGCCGTGACCACCGCCGTCGGCGACATCGCGACGGAGGAGGGGCGGGCGGCGGCGCTGGCCGCCTGCCCGGAACCCGACATCCTGGTCAACAACGCGGGCGGGCCGCCGCCGGGCGACTTCCGCGACTGGGAGCGCGAGGACTGGCTGCGCGCCGTGGAGGCCAACATGCTGGCCCCCATCTTCCTGATCAAGGCGACGGTGGACGGCATGATGGCCCGCCGGTTCGGGCGCATCGTCAACATCACCTCGGGGGCGGTCAAGGCGCCGATCGCAAGCCTCGGCCTGTCCAACGGCGCGCGCGCCGGGCTGACCGGCTTCGTGGCCGGCCTGTCGCGGCAGACGGTGCGCCACAACGTGACCATCAACAACCTGCTGCCCGGCCCCTTCGAGACCGACCGGCTGCGCGCCACCCTGGAGGGCGCGGCCAAGGCCAACGGGCGCAGCGTGGAGGAGGAGATGGCGGCCCGCCGCGCCGGCAACCCGGCCGGCCGCTTCGGCGACCCGGACGAGTTCGGGGCCGCCTGCGCCTTCCTGTGCTCCGCCGCGGCCGGCTTCATCACCGGGCAGAACCTGCTGCTCGACGGCGGCGCCTTCCCGGGCACGCTGTAGCCCCGGGGGGCTGCCGCCGGCTCACGTCCGCCAGAAGGGCGGGGTCTCCCGGAAGGCGCTCCACAGGGCGGGCAGCGCCTTGCGGTGCCGGTCCGCCCGCTTGCCCAGCCAGGCCAGCGCGGCCTCGGCGGCGGGGCGATGGCCCGGCTCGGCGGCGACCACGGCGCTCAGCAGGCGCCTTGCGGTGGCGGCGTCGTTCCCGGCGTCGAGCGAATCGAGCACGGTCTGCAAGGCGGCCATGTAGGGGCGGGTGCGTTCGGGCGCGTGGAGGCCGCGGAAGAAATCGGCGGCGTCGCGCAGCTTGCGCAGGCGCCGGCGCAGGCGGTCCCGGGCGGTCGCGCCGCCGCCGTCGAGATCCCGGCCGGCCTTCAGCGCCCGGGCGTGGCGGGCGGCGAGCCAGCCGCCGGCCAGGTCGGCCGCCGGGCGGTCGAGGTC
>JAEZHQ010000443.1 GCA_023416455.1 Pseudomonadota bacterium
GTCCCCACCCTGCGCGACGTCTGCCGGGCCGCCGGCATCCGCCACGGCGCCGCCCGCGACCATTTCGTCGACCCGGAGGACCCCGCGCTCGACCGGCTGATGGCGCGGGAATGCGACGTGGTCACGCCCGAGAACGGCGGCAAATGGACGGTCTTCCAGCCTCAGGAGGGACGGTTCGACTGGCGCCGCTTCGACGCCGGCGTGGCGCTCGCCCGCAGCATCGGCGCCCAGCCGAACTGGCACTGCGCCCTGTGGCAGCACATGGGCATGCCCGACTACATGAAGCTTCCGGCCGCCCTGATGCCCGGGCTGGGCATCGCCGAGGCCCGCTACTTCTCGCCCGATGGCACGCTGTCCGCGGAGAACCACTGGGCGCGCTTCACCGCCATGATGGGCGCGGTGAAGGAGCGCTACGGCGACGTCTTCTACCGCATCGACGTCGCCAACGAGGTCTTCTTCTGGGAGACCGGGCACAGCCACCCGCAGGAGCAGGACCGCCACGGCTTCCGCAAGGGCATGTGGTGGGTGGCGGCCGGCGGCGCCGACAAGGGGCCGGAATGGCTCGACCCCTTCTTCCACCACGCGCGCCGGGTCTTCCCCAAGGCCAAGCTGGTCATCAACGAGTTCGGCATCGAGCTGGCCGAGGGCTGGCAGCAGCGCAAGCGCGCCTACCTGCTGGACTGGCTGACCGGCGCCGTGGCCCGCGGCGTGCCCATCGACGGGGTCGGGCTGCAAAGCCACCTGATGGCCGGCAAGCCCCACGACCGCGACGGCCTGGGCCGCTTCCTGCGCGCGGTGGACCGGCTGGGGCTGGCGGTCCACATCACCGAGTTCGACGTCGACGAGACCCATCTGCCCCGCGCCTGGTCGCGCGCCGAGAAGGACGGCGCCATGGCCTGGCTGGCCGCCCAGTATGTGGGCGACGTCGCCGCCAACGCGCGGCTGGTGGAGCTGTGCTGGTGGCATCTGCGCTCCGACCTCAACTTCATCGCGCGGGAGCGCCCGGACCTCCGCCCGCATCCCTCCCCCTACGACGGGGACTCCCGCCCGCTGCCGCTCTACACCGCCACGGTGCGGGCGGTGCAGTCCCTGCGCGGCCGCACCCGGCAGGGTTGAGGGCCGGCCCGGACCCTTGCCGCCGGCGCGACACCGGCGCCCGGGGCGCCCCTGGAATGCGCCGGCGGCGGGTTGCCAGGCCGTATGCGGCGGTGCGATAAGGGCGTCGCGCCAAAGCAGGGCGCGAAAGGGAATGGACATGCCGGGTGCACGGACCGCCGCCGGTTGGGCGGCGTTGCTGTTTCTGTCGTCCGCGACGGGGGCGCTGCTGGACTGGATCCGGATGCCGGCGGCCTTCCTGCTCGGCCCGATGATCGTCGCCGTCCTGTTCGCCCTGAACGGCGTCCGGCTGCGCCTTCCCGCCGCCGCCTTCGTGGCCGCCCAATCGGTGCTCGGCTGCGTCATCGCCCAGGCGATCACCTCGGCGATCCTGGTTTCCATCCTCAAGGACTGGCCGGCCATGCTGCTGGTGGTGATCGCCACCGTCCTGTCGAGCTGGCTGATCGGCTGGGCCATGGTGCGCTTCGGCACGCTGCCCGGGACCACCGCGGCGTGGGGCGTCGCCCCGGGGGCGGCGACGGCGATGGTGGCCGCGGCCGAAGGCTTTGGCGACGACCCGCGCCTCGTCGCCTTCATGCAGTATGTCCGCGTCCTGCTGGTTGTGGCGTTGGCGTCGCTGGTGGCGCACCTGTGGCCGGGGGCGGAGCAGGCGGCCACCGCCCTCCCGCCCACCCTCCCGCCCGCTGCCCCGCTGCCGCCCGGGCACGGCGCCGCCGCGGTGCCGGTCGGCCACTGGGTGGGCACGCTGCTGCTGGCCGCCGCCGGCCTGCTGGCCGGGCTGCGCAGCCGGATCCCGGCGGGCGGCCTGCTGGTCCCGATGCTGGCCGGGGCGGCGCTGCACGCCGCCGGCCTGCTGGAGCCGACGTTCCCCGGCTGGCTGCCCCCGGTCGCCTACGGCGTGTTCGGCCTCTACATCGGCCTGCGCTTCACGCGGGAGACGATGGACCACACCCTGCGCATCATCCCCCAGGTTCTGCTGTGCACCGGCGCCATGATCGGCCTGTGCGCGCTGACCGCCTGGATGCTGGCCGTGCTGCTGCGGGTCGACGGGCTGACCGCCTATCTGGCGACCAGCCCGGGGGGCCTCGATTCCGTCGCCATCATCGCGCTCGGGGCCGACGTGAACGTCCCCTTCATCCTCGCCGTCCAGACCCTGCGCTTCCTGGTCGTCGTCCTCACCGGCCCGGCGGTGGCGACGCTGATCGCCCGCCACGCGCCGCGCCGGCCGGCCTGAGGGCGGCCGCAGGGTTACCCCGGGCGCAGCGCCCGCACCCACCTGCCCCGCCCGACCGCGCCGCCGCCTCCACCTTCGCACCCATCCCCATTCCGGATCGCGTACGTAAATTCAGGACCGTCACGCCGTTGCCCTGAGAGGTCGAACGTGGAACGCCTGAATCCCCAAGAGCTGGTTGCCCGCTACAAGCGGAAATTCGGACTGGCGCCAGGCTATCCGTTGAACGAGAGCATGGTCCTGCAGCATTGGGATCTCGAGCGCCAGCTGGCGCGCGAGCTGCTGGACTCCCGCCGGGAAGACCGCTGGTCCGTCTTCGAGCGCTGCTACACCGCGCTCTACCGGAACTGCCCCTGGCTGAACGATGCCGTGGACACCGCCGGGCAGAACGACGACGCCGAGTTCGGTCATTTCCTGACCCTGCTCAAAGGCGCCCCGGAGGTCTACGAGGTCGGCTCCGGCAAGGCCCGGCTGCTCACCTACCTGGCCCGCCACGGCCACCGCTGCGTCGCCACCGAGGTCACGCGCGAGCGCGGCGAGCGCTGGGCCGGCGCCGACGCCGGCATCACCTGGCGCTGCTGCGACGGCGTCAACCTGGCGGAGTTCGAGCCGCGGGACCGCTACGACGCCGTCGTCTCCACCCACGTCATCGAGCATTTCCACCCCGACGACGTCCTCCCGCACATGCAGAACGTGCACGCCATCCTGAAACCGGGCGGGCGTTACGTGCTGAGCATGCCGCACAAGCACGCCGGCCCGATGGACCTGTCGGAGGTCTTCGGGCTGGATGAGCCGATCTGCATGCACCTGCGCGAATACACCTGGGCGGAGACCGAGGCGGCCCTGCGCAAGGCCGGCTTCACCCGGATGGAGGCCGTCTATGTGGCCCCGATGGCGCTGCGCCGCCGCCTGCCCATCCACGTCGCCAGCCGCGCCTATCTCAGCTACGTCAAGGCCGTGGAATCCGCTCTCGGCGCGCTGCCGTTTACCATACGCCGCAAGCTCCGCAAGCTCGGCCAGCTCTACCTGTTCCGCCCGGAAGTCTTCATGGTCGCCCACAAGGCCGGATAAGCGCGCATTCGCGAGGGCTGACCTGTAAAGGAATCAGGCACTTGTGGCCATTCGGCCTCATGATGCGCCTTTTTTGGCACAACAAAGGGGGAAGCGCGCGTCCATTTCTTTTCACAGCCGGCCGTGGCCTGAAGGCCGCATTTCCCTAAAATGCGAAATACCTCGTTAACCATTTGAGGCCAACCTCGGCTCCAGCGAAATCCGGAAATGAGGTAACTTCCAATGGCAACGACCACCACGAGCCTCGTTGACACAACCTTCGTCGTCAATGCCTCGGGGCAGGCTGCCGGCGGGATCTGGCCGCAGTTCAAGCTGCGCCTGGATGGCGTCGATCTCGGGCAGGCCACGGTCAACTCGACCAGCACCGGCCGTTACACCTTCACCGCCAAGGTCGCCGCCGACCAGGCGCACAAGGTGCAGATCGTCTATTTCAACGATGAAACCGTGAACGGTCAGGACCGCAACCTGATCGTCAAGTCGCTCGAAGTGAACGGCAAGACCATCAATTCGACCAGCCCGCTGGTCACCTACGACAAGTTCGCCCTGGACGGCAAGGACGTGATCCCCGGCCAGGAAGGCATGTGGTGGGATGGCGCGCTCGACTTCGCCCTGAACAAGGACTATTTCCCGGCCCCGGCCCCGGCCCCGGCCCCGATCCCGGCTCCGACCACGGGCAACGCCCAGATCGTCGTCAACGTGTCCGGCGTTCCGGCGGCCGGCGTCAACGCCCACTTCAACGTGCTGATCGACGGCAAGAAGATCGGCGAGGGCATCGCCGGCACCACCGCCAAGGATTTCGCCTTCTCCGCCAACGTGGCCCCCGACCAGGCGCACAAGGTGCAGATCCAGTACGACAACGACGCCTACATCAACGGCCAGGACCGCACCCTGAACGTCCACAAGATCATCATCAACGGCCGCGCCGTGACGCCGACCGACCCGTCGGTCACCTACGACAAGGGCGCGCTGGACGGCAAGGACGTGATCAAGGGCCAGTCCGGCATGTGGTGGGACGGCACGCTGGTCGTCAACGCCCCGGCCTCCGACTTCGCCTCCACGCCGACGCCCCCGACCAACCCCGCCGGCGCGAGCACCATCGTCATCAACGCCCAGGGCATCGCGGCGGCCGGCGTCAACGCCCACTTCAACCTGCTGATCGACGGCAAGAAGGTCGGCGAGGCCACCGTCGGCACCGCGGCCAAGGACTACAGCTTCACCGTCGACGCCGCCCCCGGCGCCGCCCACAAGGTCCAGATCCAGTACGACAACGACGCCTACATCAACGGCCAGGACCGCACCCTGACCGTCAACACGATCACCATCAACGGCAAGACGGTGAAGCCGACCGACGCCAACGTCACCTACGACAAGGGGGCGCTGGACGGCAAGGACGTGATCAAGGGCCAGTCCGGCATGTGGTGGGACGGCACGCTGGTCGTCGATGCCGACAAGAGCTACTTCCCCGGCACCGGCGGCAACCCGACGCAGCCGGCCCCGACCGAGCCGACCCCGACCAGGCCGACCATCACCGTCAACGACGTGACGGTGACCGAGCCGACCGCGTCGGCCGGCGGCTCGGGCATCGCGCCCGGCTTCCTGCACACCGACGGCGGCCAGATCGTCGACAGCGCGGGCAACAACGTCAAGCTGACCGGCGTCAACTGGTTCGGTGCCGAGGGCTACGCCTTCGCGCCCCAGGGGCTGTGGATGGACAGCTACCAGAACCACATGAACAAGATGCAGGAGCTGGGCTTCAACGTCATCCGCCTGCCCTTCTCCGACGCCATGCTGGACGCCGGACGCCGGCCGACCGGCATCGACTACTCCAAGAACCCCGATCTCGTCGGCAAGACCTCGCTTGAGGTCTTCGACAAGATCATCGACTACGCCGGCAAGATCGGCATGAAGATCATCCTCGACCACCACCGCTCCGGCGACGGCGCCTCGGCCAACGAGAACGGGCTCTGGTACAACAGCCAGTATCCGGAATCGAAGATGATCGAGAACTGGAAGATGCTGGCGACCCGCTACAAGGGCAACGACGCGGTCATCGGCGCCGACCTGCACAACGAGCCGCACAACCCCACCACCTGGGGCGACGGCGGCCCCAACGACTGGGCCCGCGCCGCCGAGCGCATCGGCAACGCCATCCAGAGCGTGAACAAGGACTGGCTGCTGATCGTCGAAGGCAACGAGGTCTACAACAACCAGTGGTACTGGTGGGGCGGCAACCTGCTGGGCCAGAAGGACTACGACGTCAAGTTCAACGTTCCGGACAAGCTGGTCTACTCGGTGCACGACTACGGCCCCTCGCTGCACATGATGTCGTGGTTCAACGACCCGAACTTCCCCAACAACATGCCGGCCAAGTGGACGGAGATGTGGGGCCGGCTGATCCAGAACGACGAGTACCCGGTGCTGGTCGGCGAGTTCGGCAGCCGCATGGAGACCGCCATCGACCGCGCCTGGATGCCCAAGCTGGTCCAGTACATGAACGGCGACTGGAACGGTGACGGCAAGATCGACCTGGCCGCGGGCGACCAGGGGGCGAGCTGGACCTACTGGGCCTGGAGCCCGGGTTCGGGCGACACCGGCGGCATCATGAACGACCAGTGGCAGGTGGACTACACCAAGTACAACGCCATCAAGGACGGCCTGTTCAAGGGCACGTCGGGCGGCCAGACCTCCACCGACGCGGTCTTCACGGTGAAGCTGTCGCAGGCCTACAACCAGGCCGTCACGGTCGACTACGCCACCGTCGACGGCACGGCCAAGGCCGGCTCCGACTACACGGCGGCCAGCGGCAAGCTGACCTTCGCCGCCGGCGAGACGACCAAGACGGTCGCGGTCAAGGTCCTGAGCGACAGCCTCACGGAAGGCGTCGAGACCTTCAGCCTGAAGCTGTCCAACCCGACCCAGGCGACCATCGCCGACGGGACCGGGCTCGGCACCATCAACCCGCCGGCTGCCAAGGCCATGGCGGCCGCCCTCGACGCCTCGGTCGACGTGTGGGCCAACTCGGTCACCGGCGAGCTGGGATCCCTCGCCGCCATGGCTCCGGAGCCGGCGGCGGAGGCTGCCGCCCAGCCGCTCGACCTCGCCGCGCTGGCCGCGCTCGGCTTCGATCCCATGGACTACGGCCAGGCCCTGGGCCAGGCGGCCTGACCGGCCTCCCGGGATCGCCACCGGCGGCGGATGGGGCAAGCCCCCGTCCGCCGGCACGACGGGGCCGGCAGCGCGCGCTGCCGGCCCCTTTTTCTGCGCCGCCTCTCCGCCGCCGTCATGCGCCTCGGGCGTCAGGGGGTGGAGGGCGCCCGCCGCCGCCCGCCGGCCAGCAGCTTCACCAGAAGCGCCCGGCCGGCCGGGCCGAGGCCCGGACCCATCAGCGCCACCGCCAGAAAGGCCAGGGTCAGCAGCGCCTTCTGGGCGGCCACCGCCGGGTCCACCGCGTCGCCGAACAGGACCCGGCCCGCCGCGTAGGCGGCCACCGCCGGCACCAGGATCCATCCGATGCGCACGGCGTTCAGCGGGATCTCGTCCGGGCACAGGCGCCGGCGCGTCCGCTCGGTCAGCAGGATCTGGACGATCTCCCGCCCCAGGTTGGCCAGGGCGGCCCCGGTCAGCCCGGCCGTCCACACCAGGACCACCGCCAGCGCCGTCCCCGCCGCCAGGCTGGCCGCCGAGATCCAGGGCAGCACCCCCACCCGCCTGGCCTTGAGGATCGCCACCTCCGGGTTCATGCGCACCCCGTGCAGCACGTAGGCCAGGACCAGCCAGGGCAGGCAATCCAGCACCGGGGCGTAGCCGGGCGACGCGATCAGCCACAGGATCTCCGGCCCGGCCAGCGCCAGCGCCAGCCCGGCCCCGGCCAGCAGGACGACGAACAGGTGGAACACGAAGTCGGCCTGCCCGTGGTCGACAGCGGCGTGCTGGGCCTCCAGCCGGCTCACCGACCAGATCTGGAGGAAGGAGGCGGTGAGGACCATGAAGAGGATCTGCGACAGCCGCATGCCGAAGGCGAAGAGGCCGACCGCCGCGGTGGACAGCAGGATGTTGAGCAGCCAGCGCGAGACGAAGCTGTTGGCGATGTCGAGCAGCGACTGCGGCATGTAGGGCAGCCCCAGCGCGGTCACCCGCCGCAGCACCGGCATGGAAAAGACCAGCCCGGATTCCCGCAGGATCGACGCCAGCAGCGCCACCGCCAGCACGGCGAAGGAGGCGCCGTTGGCCAGGAAGATGCCGGCGACGCCGAGGTCCAGCCCCCACAGGAACAGCAGGTTGAAGCCGAGCAGGGCCGCCACCTTGGCCAGCGAGGCCAGCAGGCACAGGCCCGAGCGCTTGCGCACCCGGTAGTAGGCGAGCGCCAGCTCGAACAGGGTGGTCAGCGCCACCCCGCCCAGCGCCACCGCCATCACCGTGGCCTGCCCGCCCGAGCCGAACAGCGCCCAGCTCGCCCCCAGCCCCACCGGGTAGGCCAGGGCCAGCATGGCGACCGCGGCCCCCACCAGCGCCAGCAGGCAGGTGCTGACGACGCGCCGCCGTCCCGCCTCGTCCGGATGTTCGAAATAGACGGCGGTGAAGGCGTTGTTCATGCCGATCATCAGCATGACCGCCAGCAGGTCGCTGACCACCAGCACCAGCGCGTAGACGCCGAACTCCGACGGCGTCAGCAGCTTGGTGTAAAGCGGCAGCAGCAGCAGGCCGGCGGTCCGGTTCACCAGGTTGGCCATCATGAACAGCCAGCCGTGCTTGATGATCGTTCCAGCTTGCGAAGCCATCCGGCATTCCTTCGGGGCGCTCGGGTTTCCGGGCGTTTGGCGCCCGGTGGACGATGGCGCCGGGGATGGCGCCGGGGATGGCGGGGGAGGGGCGCCGCGGTCGGCCGGGAAGGCGCGTGCACCGCTCAAGCCATCCCCGGGAAGGTGCGAACCGGCGGGGGCCGCCGCAACGGTGCGTTGGAGGCGGCCTTTCGCCCGGAATCGTTTGCGCGTCGCCATAAGGGATAAACCACCCCCGCTGCCGGCGCCTGGCGGACGGCCGCCGCGGACGGCACCGGCCGGCCGCCCCCCCGCCCCACCCCCGTCGGGGCCGCGGCCCGGCCCGTCTACCTCCAATTCGCGGTGAGGGAACGGAGCGGACGGGGAGGAATTCCCCCGCACCTTCCCCCGAAGCGGGTGACACCGATGGCGCCCCCTCCCCTTTCGCATTCTCTTGAATATTCGCAGAGCTTCATCTTTTTAATGCCCCGGGTTATCGCCACCGTCTAGTCAAACCTCCTGTGATTTGTTGATAAACGGCAAATTCTATCCTAATTCGTCCACAACAAAATCGGCTCTGCCGTCTGCCGGCAGTATGAATACCTGCACATACTCAGGGAACCGGTCGGAAGACAGACAGCCCAAAGAACAAAGCTGATGAGCGGCCGTCCTGCGCAGAACGCGCAAGACGGATGGCATTCCATGTCAAACATTACGGGACCTGCGATGAGCAAACTGGACCCTGAAGTGGTCATCGATCTGGCCGCGACGAAGAAGGCGGCGATGCCGCCGCTCAGCGCCGGCCTTCTTCTCGCATTGTCCGACGGCTTCGTGCTCGCCCTGCTCGGCTGGGCCATCGGCCGGCTGTACGGATCGGCCCTGCCCTCCGCCGAGTCCGATCTGTCCGAGCGCGCCCTGGTCACCGGGCTGATGCTGGTGCCTCTGGTCAAGTCGGTGTTCGGGATCTACGGGCTCGGCCGCTTCGATTACCTGGAGCGGACCCGCCGCACCTTCCAAGCGGCACTGCTGTGCGGCGCCGTGCTGGCGGTCCCCTTCGTGGTCATGGACGGGTTCCGGCCCTTCTTCGTGGAAGCGGTGTCGATCGCGGTCCTCGGCTTCGCCGCCACCTACGCGGCCGACCTGCTGCTGGTGCATGGGCTGATGGCGAGCGCGCTGAACTGGCGCACACCGGTGGTGATCGTCGGCGCCGGCCCGCAGGGTGCGGCCATCGCGGAGAAGCTGCAACGCCTGCCCTGGCTCGGCATGCGGCCGGTGTGCTTCTTCGACGACGATGACCGGCTGTGGCAGACCCGCGTCGCCAACCTGCCGGTGGTCGGCCCCACCGACCTGCTCGCCACCTCGCCGGCCTACGCCCGGCAGGCGCAGGCCGCCATCGTCACCGACATCGGCCGGCATGGCGCCGAGCTGACCGAGCTGGTGCGCAAACTGCCCTTCAAGCAGGTCTACTGCCTGCTGGGCGAGGGCAACGTCAGCGCGGTGGACGCCACCTACCACAACCTGCACGGCTCGCTCGCCCTGCGCGTCTCGGTCCGCCCGCCGACCGGCTACCTGCGCATCCGCCGCGCGCTGGACGTCGTCCTGGCGCTGCTTCTCCTGGTGCTGGTGGCGCCGCTGATGGTGGCGATCGCCGTGGCGATCCGGCTCGACAGCCCCGGCCCGGTCCTGTTCCGCCAGCAGCGCTGGGCCGGCGGCAAGCAGACCTTCGACCTCCTGAAGTTCCGCTCCATGCACGTCGACGCGGAGTCCCATCTTCAGCGCCTTCTGGAGAGCGACCCGAAGATCCGCGAAGAATACATGACCTACCACAAGCTGACCGTCGACCCGCGGATCACCCCGTTCGGCCGCTTCCTGCGCAAGACCTCGCTGGACGAGCTGCCGCAGCTGTGGAACATCCTGATGGGCGACATGAGCCTGATCGGCCCGCGCGCCTACATGCCCAAGGAGCTGCCGGAGGTGGGCGCGGCGGCCGGGGTCATCGGCAGCGTCCGCCCCGGCCTGACCGGCTTCTGGCAGGTGTCGGGACGCCACCGCACCACCTTCCAGGAGCGCGTCGCCATGGACGTCTTCTACGTCCGCAACTGCGGCCTGCTGTTCGACTTCTACATCCTGTGCAAGACCGCCTTCATCGTGCTGAAGGGCGAGGGGTCGTGACCCCGGCCCCGTGATGCCGCGCCGGCCGGGCGGAGCCAAGCCCCTTTCCCCACGGGAAAGGGGCTTTTTCGCGCATCCCCGACGGAGGTGCCGGACCCTGCCCGAAGGTCGTTGTGCAGTGCACGGACGGCGCAGGCGCCAAAGGGGAAGGGCCGCCGCGCAAGGCTACCCCCTGGGGCGAAAGCCTCCTTCGGCCTAACGCCTCCGCCCGGCTACTCCGGCGCGCTGAGGGTACGCATCTTCTGGTCACGAGGCTCGAACCGGCCGCCCGCCGGTCCCAGCCCGCCCCAGCCCTTTCGACCGGAACGACGGCCCCCATGAAAGTCCTCGAAGTTCTGGAAAAGAGCGTCACCGTCTTCTGCATCCTGTCCTTCGGGGGCTCGATGCTGCCGGCCCTGCTGACCGGCGGTGGCGCCGCGGCCGACCCGGACGCACCGGGCGCCGTCCTCTATTTCACGGCGGTCTACGTCCTGATCCTGGCCCTGATCGGGTTCCGCCCGCGCCTGGCCTTCCGCATCCCGCTGGCCAGCCCGGCGGTGTCGCTGCTCATCGCGCTGTCCTTCCTGTCGACGCTGTGGTCGCTCTACCCGGAGGTGACGCTGCGCCGGTCGGTCGCGCTCCTGTTCACCACCGCCTTCGCGCTCTACCTGGCCCTGCGCTACAGCTTTCCGGAGATCGTCCGGATGCTGGCGACGGCGCTGTCGATCCTGATGATGCTGTCCTTCGCCTCGGTCGTCCTGATGCCGGAGGTCGGCCTCGACTCCCACATGCATGTGGGCGCCTGGAAGGGCATCTTCTGGCAGAAGAACGTGACCGGCCGCATGATGGTGTGGCTGGTTCTGTGCCTGCTGTGGCTCGACTGGACGCGCGAGGGGCCGCGCTGGGTGGTCCGCCCGCTGCTGGCCCTGGCGCTGCTGCTGATCGTGATGAGCCGGTCGGGCACCGGACTCGTCACCTCGGTGCTGGTGGCGGTGGCGCTGCTGTCGACCAGCGTCGTGCGCGGCAACATCCGCCGCTTCGCGCCGGCCCTGGCCTTCCTGGTCCTGCTCGGCGTGGTCGGCGTGACCAGCGGCGCCTCCTTCTGGTACGACATCCTGCACATGCTGGGCCGCGACCCCACGCTGACCGGCCGCACCGTGCTGTGGGAGCACACGCTGCTGTCGGTGCAGGAGCGCTTCCTGCTCGGCTGGGGCTACGCCGCCTACTGGTACGGCGCCTACGGCCCGGGCAGCATGTTCACCCACGGCTGGGGCATCAACTCGGCCCACAACGGCTGGATCGAGGCCTGGCTGGACCTGGGCCTGCCCGGCTTGGTGCTGACCGCCCTGCTGATGGGCCGCGTCCTGCTCCAGGGATTCTTCGCCGCCCGCTACGGCGCCAGCCGGGCCGAGCCGGCCTGGATCTTCGCCGTCGGCTGCGCGCTCCTGCTCATCTCCATCTCCGAGAGCGTCTTCCTCGAACGCCATTCGCTGAACTGGATCGTGCTGGTGGTGGGCGCCGCGCGCCTTGTCCAGCGCCGCCGCTGGATGCGCTGGCGGGCCCGCGCAGAGGCCGAGGCCCGGGTGCCGGCGGCCTTCGCCGCCGGCTGGTCCGGCCCACCCCGGTCCTCCTGATGGACCCCCCTGCCGGGTCTCCCCGACGATCCGCCCCCGCCCCCGTCGCGACAGAAGGCATTGTCATGACGTCTACGCAAGAACTGGTCACCGTCGTCATTCCAACCCGCAACCGGCCCGACATGGTGATGCGGGCGGCGCGAAGTGCCCTGGCGCAGACCCACGCGGCGCTGGAGGTCATCGTCGTCGTCGACGGCCCCGACCCGGCCACGGCGGCGCGCCTCGCCGGCATCGCCGACCCGCGGCTGACCGTGATCGAGCTGGCAACCAACCGCGGCGCCGCCGGCGCCCGCAACCTGGGGGTGGAGCGCGCCGGCGGCGACTGGATCGCCTTCCTCGACGACGACGACGAATGGATGCCGGAGAAGATCGCCGCCCAGATGGCGGCGCGGCCGGCCGGGCTGCGCTACCCGATCATGAGCTGCCGCTGCAAGGTGTCGACCGCGCGCGGCGACTTCGCCTGGCCACGCCGGCTGTGCACGCCGCGCGACGCCATCGGCGACTATCTCTTCATCCGCCGCGGCCTGCTCAAGGGCGAGACCTTCGCCCCGACCACCACGCTGCTGGCGCCCAAGGCGCTGCTGCTGCGCCAGCCCATTCCCAAGTCGCTGTTCGACGACTGGGAATGGCTGATCGCCTGCGGCCGGATCGAGGGCTGCGCCCTGATCACGGTGCCGGGCGTGCTGGCGGTGCACTACACCGAGAACAACCGCGTCACCCTGTCGACCTGCCACAGCATCGAGGCGGCGCTCGACTGGGCCGAGACCATGCGCCCGCTGCTGTCGCCCCGCGCCTACGCCAGCCTGCTGTTGCAGGCGATGGGCGGCGAGCAGGCCGCGCGCAGCCCCGCGATGCGCCGGCGCATCCTGGCTGCGGCCCTGCGCGACGGCGGCCCCACCCCGGTCGCGCTCGCCACCTTCCTGATGCATTCGGTCATGCCCGTCGGGCTGCGGCGCCGCCTGCGCCAAGCCCTCTTCTCCGCCCCCGGCACTGCCTGAGGACAAGGGTTCCATGCCTAAGAACCGATCCCGGATCCGCGTGATCTTCGCGACCCCCGGCGCCCTCGACGGCGGCGGCGGCATCGGGCGGATGACCGGATACATCGTCGACCAGTTCAAGGAGTCGCGGACAGCGCCGGAAGCCGTGGTCCTCGACACCCGCGGCGACGGCAGCGTGCTGATGTCGCCCTTCTACCTGACCGGCACGCTGGCCCGCCTGGCCGTCCTGCTGGCCCGCCGCCGTGCCTCGATCGTCCACATCAACGTCTCCGAGCACGGCAGCTTCTGGCGCAAGGCGACGGTCCAGCTGCTGGCCGGCCTGTTCGGCTGCCCGACCGTGGTGCATCTGCACGGCGCCACCTTCATCGAGTATTTCAACAGCGGCCCGGTCTCCCGCGCGCTCAGCCGCTGGCTGTTCGACCGGTGCAGCCTGGCGCTGGTGCTGGGCGAGAGCTGGCGCGACTTCCTGGTCCAGTCGGTGGGCACCGCGCCGCACAAGGTGCGCGTCCTCTACAACGCCGTCCCCGACATCGGCGCCGACCTGCCGCCGCGCGCCGCGCCGGCGGCGGGAAGCGAGCTGTCGCTCCTGGTGCTCGCCAACCTGTCGGAGCGCAAGGGCATCGGGACCATGCTGCACGCCTGCCGCCGGCTGAAGCGGGCCGGCCTGCGCTTTCGCGTGACCATCGGCGGCGGCGGCGACGTCGAGGGCTACCGCAGCATGGCCGAGGAGCTGGGCGTGGCCGCGGAGTGCCGCTTCCTCGGCTGGGTGTCGCGGGACGAGGCCCACGCCTTCATCCGCTCCCACGACCTGCTCCTCCTGCCCTCCACCCACGAGGGCCTGCCCATGGTGATCCTGGAGGCTCTGTCGGCGGGGCTGCCGGTGGTCACCACGCCGGTCGGCTCGATCCCGGAGGTGCTGACCGACGGCGAGACCGCCCGCATCATCCCGGTCAACGACTCCGAGGCGCTGGCCAGGGCGGTGACCGACCTCGCCAGCCAGCCGGCGGTCTACGCCCGCCTGTCGCGGGAGGGCCGGCGGCTGTTCCTGGAGAAATTCGTCATCGAGGCCTACGGCCGCAGCCTCCAGAAGCTCTACGGCGAGCTGGACCGCCGCGAGGCGGTCCTGCGGCCGCAGCCGTCGCGGCGGCCCGACACCCCGCCGGCGGGAGCCAAGGCCCCACTGACACGGGCCAGTCGTCAATAGAGAAAAGACCTTACCTCGAACCGCTTAGACACAATCGCCAAAATCCCCTCGTCCGAAGCAATGGTAAAGCATCGACATAGGTAACGCCGCCTAACACGCCAGCGTTGTTGCTGCAAATCCCCCAAGGCCGTATTGTAAAGATGGCCAACATAGGCTGCATCTTAACAGGAATCGGACTCTTGGCGGTGTTTTCATGCCGGGTGCTTTTGCACCGCGGCGGCGGGCGGCCTATTGGGTTTGCGTTTCGGATGATGTCGATCAATGGGCAGGGCAAGAGACCAGGAGCGGACATGATCTACATCGTCTCCCCCGGCGGCACCCGCGAGAAGGGCGGCATGGGGCGGATCGTCGACAATTTCACCGCCGACCTGCGGCAGAACCGCCCGGAGATCCGGTTCGAGGTGATCGACAGCTACGGGCCGGACGGCAAGTTCCACCGCATGCCCTTCTATTTCCTGATCGCCCTGCTGCGCCTGGCCGGCTGCTTCGCCATGGGCAAGGCCCAGCTCGTGCACATCCACATGGCCGAGTACGGCAGCGTCCTGCGCAAGGGCCTTCTCATCGCCCTGGCCGCGCTGTTCCGCGTTCCCGTCGTCCTGCATCTGCACGGCGGCCGCTTCCCCAAGCACTACCAGGACGCCGGCCCCCTCACGCGCCGGGCCATCCGGACGATGTTCGCCCTGACCAGCGAGATCGTCGTGCTGGGCGAATACTGGCGCCAGTGGGTGGTCGACAGCTTCGGCCCCGCCGCCCGCCGCGTGACCCTGCTGCACAACGCCGTGCCGGGTCCGGACAGCCTGCCCGCGCGCATCGACGCCGGGCCGGTGCGCCTGCTGTTCCTGGGCCGCCTGATCAAGCTGAAGGGGATCGACGTCCTGCTCGACGCGCTGGCCTCGAAACGGTGCCGCGGCCGGTCCTGGCAGCTGACCATCGCCGGCGACGGCGACCTCGACACCTACCGCGCCCAGGCCCGGGCGCTGGGCATCGCCGACCGGGTCCGCTTCACCGGCTGGCTCGACCAGGACGGTTGCCGGCGCGAGCTGATGCAGGCCCAGGTTCTGGTCCAGCCCTCCATGTTCGAAGGGCTGCCCATGTCGGTGCTGGAGGCCATGGCGCACGGCCTGACCATCGTCGCCACCCCGGTCGGCAGCGTGCCCGACGCCATCGCCGACGGGGAAACCGGGCTTCTGGTGCCGCCCGGCGACCGCGCGGCCCTGGCCGAGGCGCTGGCCCGGGCGATCGGCGAGCCCGACCTGCGCCGCCGCCTTGGCGCCGGAGCCCGCCACCGCTTCAAGCGGCAGTTCGACATCGCCGTGTACCGCGACCGCATCATCGAGATCTACCGGCGCAACGCCCGCGCCTGGCAGCCCGAGGCGATGGCCGAGTCCCGGCCGGCCGGCGGCGGCGCCTCGATCGCGGCGCGCCGCGCCCGCTCCGGCTGAGCGCGGCGGCCGGCCTCAAGACGGAAGGAACCGACCCCCATGAAACAAGCCCTCGCCGCCGGCTTCGTGCGCTGGACCGGCTTCGGCGCGCTCCAGCGCCTTCTGTTCGCCCGCCGCGCGGTCAGCATCGTCGTCTACCACGACCCCGAACCGGATCGGCTGCGCCAGCACCTCGCCTGGTTCGCCGCGCGCTACAGCTTCACCACCATGGACGCGGTGGCCGACGCCCTGGAGAGCGGCCGCTGGGGCGACCTGCCGCCCTACCCGCTGGTGGTCACGCTGGACGACGGGCACCGCGCCAACGCCCGGCTCGAACCGGTGTTCCGCGCCTTCGGCGTGCGCCCGACCATCTATCTGTGCAGCGGCGTCGTCGGCACCGCGCGCCCCTACTGGTGGAAGACCCCGGCCGCCGAACGCATCGGGGCGGAAGCCCTGAAGCGCCTGCCCGACGCCGAGCGGCGCCGCCGCCTCGCCGAGGCCGGCGACGACCCGGACCGCGACGGCGGCCACCGCCAGGCGCTGGGCTGGGAGGAGGTGCGCCGGCTGGGCGCGGTCGCCGACTGGGGGGCCCACACGCGCACCCACCCCATCCTGCTGCGCTGCGACGACCGCCTCTGCGCGGAGGAGATCGCGCTCTGCCGCAGCGAGCTGGAGGAGGCGACCGGCCGGCCCTGCCACCATTTCGCCTTCCCCAACGGCGACTACGGCGAGCGCGAACTGGCCGAGATCCGGCGCGCCGGCTACCGCACGGCCCGCACCATCGATCCCGGCTGGAACGGCCCGAAGGCCGACCCGCTGCGCCTGAAGGCGGTGCCCGTCTCCGACGACGCCTCGGTCGACTGGCTGGCCGTGCAGGTGACCGGCCTGCCGGCCCTGCTGCGCAGGCTGAAGGGCGGGGCCGGCGAGCGGCCGGCCGCCACGGCCCCCGGCCGGCCGCTGCCGGCGGCCTGAACGGGCCTCTCCGGGCCGGTCTCCCTGCGGCCCGGCCCGGGCAAAGCGGCGGTCTTCAAGGTTTCGCAGGATTTCGACCTCCGGAAATCCTGTCTAGGCCGCAGGTTCTAGGCGTCATGCATCCTAAGTCAAAGCCCGTCTGTCCGGAAAGAATCAAACGTCTCTGAGTGGCTAGCCAATGACTTCACCAATCAATCATCCTTTGCTCTCTCGCAACCGCAGAAATTCGATGCAATAAAGAGTGACAAGTGAACGTCAAATCCGATCGGGTCGCCGATGCCCGGGCGGAATGGACAAAAGCAGGCCGCCACCGTCCGGGCCGGTGACGGGAACACCGAAGAGCGTGTTCTTCCGCCCGGCCGGCCATGGATCGATGAACAAACCCACAGGAGTTGCCAGCGACATGCGGACCGCCATCACCACCGAGACGACCCTGACCGCCCCTGTTCTTCAGGAGATCCGCAACTTCATCGTGGAGAACTTCCTCCTGGGGAACGACTCCGGCTTCGACAATGGAGAATCCCTGCTGGAATCCGGGGTCATCGACTCCACCGGCATCATGCACGTCGTCGCCTTCCTGGAGGAGCGTTTCGGCATCGCCGTCGAGGACGAGGATCTGGTGGCCGACAACCTGGAGTCGGTCGCCCGCATCGCCGGCTATGTCGAGCGCAAGAAGGCATTGAGGGACGCGGCCTGACCCCAGGCCGCGCCGCACGTCGGACGGGGACGCCCCATGGCTCATCTGCTGCACCAGTTTCTCGGCGAAACCGCCGCCCGCGCGCCGGATCGCACCGCGCTCATCGCGGGCGAGGCCCAACGGACCTTTGCGGAGCTGGACCGCGAAAGCGACGCCATCGCCTGCGCGCTCCAGGCCGCCGGGGTGGCCCGGGGCGACCGCGTGGCGGTGATGCTGGAGAACTCCATCGAGTATGTCGCCAGCCTGTTCGGCGCGCTCAAGGCCGGTGCCGTCTACGTCCCCGTCAACCCCTCCACCAAGGCGGACAAGCTGGCCTACATCCTGGGCGACGCCGGCGTGCGCGCGCTGGTCGCGCCGGGCGCGCTCGCCCGCCAGGTGGTGCCGGCCCTGGAGGAGGTGCCGTCCCTGGCCGCCACGCTGTGGGTCGGGCCGGCCGCGCCGGCCGGCGGCGCCGGCGGGCTGCGTTACGGCGACGTCCGCGCCGCCCCGCACCGGGCACCGGCCGACCCCGGCCTGATCGACCAGGACCTGGCCGCCATCCTCTACACCTCCGGGACCACCGGCCGGCCCAAGGGGGTGATGCTGAGCCACGCCAACCTCGTCAACACCACCTGGTCGATCGCCACCTACCTGGGCAACCGGCCGGACGACGTGGTCCTGTGCGTCCTGCCCCTGACCTTCGGCTATGGGCTGTCGCAGGTGCTGACCGGCGCCATGACCGGCTTCACCGTGCTGCTGGAGCGGTCCTTCGCCTTCCCGGCGGACACGCTGGCCCGCATGGTGAAGCACCGCATCACCGGCCTGCCCGGCGTGCCGACCTTCTTCTCCACCCTGCTGGGGATGGAGGCGCTGAAGGCGGCCGATCTGTCCTCGCTGCGCTACCTGACCAACGCGGCGGCCCCGCTGCCCACCGCCCACATCGACCGCCTGCGCGCGCGCTTCCCCGAGGCCGCCTTCTATTCGATGTACGGCATGACGGAATGCTGCACGCGTATCTGCTACCTCGACCCCCGCGAGCTGGGCGCCCGGACGGCCTCGGTCGGCCGCGCCATCCCCAACTGCGAAGCCTATGTGGTGGACGAGCGGGGCAACCGCGCCGCCCCCGGCGTGGTGGGCGAGCTGGTGGTGCGCGGCGCCAACGTCATGCGCGGCTACTGGCGGCGCCCGGAGGAGACCGCGCGGCGCCTGCGCACCGGCCCGCTGGGCGAGACCCTGCTCCACACCGGCGACCTCTTCACCAGCGACGCCGACGGCTTCCTCTATTTCGTCAGCCGCATGGACGACGTCTTCAAGTGCCGCGGCGAGAAGGTCAGCCCCAAGGAGGTCGAGAACGTCCTTTACGAGCTGGAGGCGGTCGCCGAGGCCGCCGTGGTCGGCGTGCCGGACGCCGCCGACGGCATGGCGGTGAAGGCCTATGTGGTGCCCCGCGAGGGCGCCGCCCTGTCGGAGGCGCTGATCCGCCAGCATTGCCGCGGCCGGCTGGAAAGCCACCTCGTGCCCAGGTTCGTCGAGTTCCGCGACGCCCTGCCCAAGACGGACTCCGGAAAGATCAAGCGGGCGGTCCTGGCCCAGAGCGCCTGATCCGCCGCCCGCCCGCAGCCCCGCCCCCCACGGTCAAGGAGTGCACCCGCATGTGTGGTGTCGCCGGTGTCCTCGCCGGGCCGCGCGCCGAGCCCCCCGCGCTCGACGAGCTGAAGCGCATGATCGCCATGCTCGGGCATCGCGGCCCCGACGGCTACGGCTTTTACCGCGACGGCCGGATCGGGCTCGCCCACGCGCGCCTCAGCATCGTCGGCCTGGCCGGCGGCTTCCAGCCGATCCACAACGAGGACCGCAGCCTCTGGATCTCCTTCAACGGCGAGATCTTCAACCATGTGGAGCTGCGCCGCGAGCTGGAGGCGCGCGGCCACCGCTTCTACACCCGGACCGACACCGAGGTCATCGTCCACGCCTTCGAGGAGTACGGCCCGGCCTGCTGGGCCAGGCTGAACGGCCAGTTCGCCATCGCCCTGTGGGATGCGGTCCGCCGCGAGCTGTGGCTGGTCCGCGACCGGCTCGGCATCCTGCCCCTCTTCTACGCCCGCAGCGGCGACCATCTGGCCTTCGCCTCCGAAGCCAAGGCGCTGTTCGGCGGCGGCCGGGTCGAGCCGCGCTTCGACGCCGCCCGCCTCGCCCAGGTCTTCACCCACTGGAGCGTCGCCCCCCAGGGCAGCGTCTTCGCCGGGGTCCACGGCGTTCCCCCGGCCACCGCCATCCGCGTCGACTCCGCGCTGCGCCTGCACGAGGAGCGCTACTGGCAGCCCGACCTGACGGCCGACCCCGCGCTCGCCGGCATCACGCTGGACGAGGCGGCCGACCGGCTGGAGGAGCGGCTGGAGGATGCCATCCGGCTGCGCCTGCGCGCCGACGTGCCGGTCGGCGTCTACATCAGCGGCGGCCTCGACAGCTCGGTGATCGCGGCGCTGGCGCGCCGGCTCGACACCACGCGCATGCACAGCTTCGGGGTGCGTTTCGCCGACCGCGATTTCGACGAGACCGCGCAGCAGCGCCGCGTCGCCGCCCATGTCGGGACCGAGCACCACGACATCCTGTGCGGCGCGGCCGACATCCAGGCCGCCCTGCCCGACGTGGTCTGGCACGCCGAATCGCCCCTGCTGCGCACCGCGCCGGCGCCCCTGTTCCTGCTCTCCCGCCTGGTCCGCGACCGCGGCATCCGCGTCGTCCTGTCCGGCGAGGGCGCCGACGAATGGCTGGCCGGATACGACCTCTTCAAGGAGGACAGGATCCGCCGCTTCTGGGCGCGCCGGCCGGACTCGGCGGCCCGCCCCCGGCTGCTCGGCCGCGTCCACCCCTTCGCCGCGCTCGCCGGGCAGAAGGACAGCCCGCTGTGGCAGGCCTTCTTCCGGCGCGGCATGACGGAGACCGACGACCCCTTCTACGCCCACCGCATCCGCTGGCGGAACACCGCCTGGACGCAGCGCCTGCTCGCCCCCGACCTGCGCGCCGCCGCCGCCGAGACGGCCTTCGACGCCGCCGTCGCCGACCGGCTTCCCGCGGGCTGGTCGCGCTGGAGCCCGCTCGCCCGCAGCCAGTGGGTGGAGATCGCCGCCTTCATGACCCCCTACCTGCTGGCCAGCCAGGGCGACCGCGTCGCCATGGCCAACAGCATCGAGGTCCGCTATCCCTTCCTCGACCCGGCGGTCGACGACCTCTGCGCCGCCCTGCCCGACCGGGTGAAGATGCTGGGCCTGCGCGACAAGCTGGCGCTGCGGCGGCTGGCCCGGCGCCTGTTGCCGGCGGAGATCGTCCAGCGCCCCAAGCGCCCCTACCGCGCCCCCATGACCACCGCGCTGTTCGGCCCCGACGCCCCCGCCTACGTCCGCGAGCTGCTGTCGGACGAGGCGCTGGACCGCTTCGGGCTGGTCGACCGCGCCGGGGTCGCCACCCTGGCCGGGCGGGCGCACCGGCAGGACGGCCGCATGGCCGGCGAGCGCGAGGAGATGGCGCTGGTCGGCGTGCTCACCCTGCAAATGCTCGCCCGCCAAATCCTGGACGAGCTGCCGCAGCGCGCCGCGGCGCTGCGCGACCGGCTCGACCGCGCCGCCATCCATGTCCTCGACGACCAAACGGGCGCCGGCCTCTCCTGAGGCGGCCGGCCGGCGCCCGCCCGTTCCTCTCGACGTCGACACAACAACCGCGAACCGGGATACCCCACGCCATGCTGAACGCCCTTCAATCGTTCGACGCCAACGCCCTCTCGCTCGACTGCGCGGCGGCCGCGCGCCGGATCGAGCGGTCCATCCAGCGCATCGTCGCCCATGACCTGAAGCGCCAGGGGGTCGTGCTCGGCGTCTCCGGCGGCATCGACAGCTCGGTGTGCGCGGCCCTGGCGGTCCGGGCTCTGGGACCGGAGCGCGTGCTCGCCATCCTCATGCCCGAGAAGGAATCCTCGCCCGACAGCACCCGGCGCGGCCGCCTGCTCTGCGAGAGCCTGGGGATCGAGCCGATCCTGGAGGACATCACCGCCCCGCTCGACGCCCTCGGCTGCTACCGGCGCCGCGACGACGCCATCCGCCGCCTGTTCCCCGACTACGGCCCGGGCTGGAAGCAGAAGATCGGGCTGGCCGCCGGCCTGCTCGACGCCGACCGCGTCAACTACTTCACCATGACGGTGGAGTCGCCGGACGGCGACCGCCGCACCAGCCGCATGCCGGTGGACGTCTACCTCGCCGTGGTCGCCGCCACCAACCTGAAGCAGCGCGTGCGCAAGACCATGGAATACACCCACGCCGACCGCCTCAACTACGCCGTGCTGGGCACGCCGAACCGGCTGGAGTACGAGCTGGGCTTCTTCGTGCGCGGCGGCGACGGGCTGGCCGACCTGAAGCCGATCGCCCACCTCTACAAGTCCCAGGTCTACCAGATGGCCGCGCATCTGGGCCTGCCCGACGACATCCAGGGCCAGGCGCCGAGCACCGACACCTACACCCTGCCGCAGTCCCAGGAGGAGTTCTACTACGCCATTCCCTACGACAAGCTGGATCTGGCGCTGTGCGCCTACGGCCGCGGCGTGCCCGAGGCGGAGGCGGCCGGAGCCCTCGGCCTGTCGGCCGAGCAGGTCCGCCGGGTCTACAAGGACATCGTGCTGAAGCGGCGCACCTCGGCGCGCATCCTGCGCAACGCCGCCCTGGTGGAGCCGGTCGAGGTCGACGGGAGCGACGCATGACCGTGATGGCCTGGACCCAGCGGGGGGTCGCCCGGTACGAGTCGGGCGACCGCGCCGCCCTGGAGGCTTTCCAGAGGGACAACTTCGGCGCGGACTCGATCCAGCTCGCGGAGGACCACGTCCGCTGGCTGTTCGAGGCCCCGCCGGAGCGGGATCCGGAGGGCACGCAGCTCTGGGTCTGCAAGCGCAACGGGGGGATCGTCGGCCAGCAGGCCGGCATCCCCTTCGCCCTCAAGGCCGGCGACGGCATCCGCCGGGCCTCCTGGGCGATCGACCTGATGGTCGCCCCGGAATGGCGCCTGCGCGGCGTCGGCCCCGGCCTGTCGGAGAGCCACGCGGCGGCCAGCGAGGTCACCGTCTCGCTGTCCATGACCGACGCCGCCTACAAGTCCTACAAGCGCGCCGGCTGGCTGGACCTGGGCAACGTCCCGACCTACCTGCGCGTGATCGACCCGCAGCGCTGCCTTCGGGTCAGCCCTTACGACGGCGGGCTCGCCCGCATCGTCGCCCGGCTCGGCCGGCCGGCCCTGACCGCCGCCGCGCTGGCCGGCCACGCCGCCGCCCGCACCCTGGGCGCCCGGCTCGGCGAGGTGAAGCGGTTCGACTCCCGGGCCGACGCGCTGTGGCAGGCCGCGGCGCCCCAGCACGCCTGCATCGCGCGGCGCGACCACGCCTTCCTCGACTGGCGTTTCGACGCCATCCCGTCGGCGGCGCGGCACCGCCGCCTCCTCGTGACCCGGCGCGACACGCTGATGGCCTACGTCGTTCTGCGCGTCGACCGCTGGCGGGGTGAGGACGTCGGGGTCGTCTGCGACTACCTCGCGCGGCCGGGCTGGCTGATGCCGGCCTTCGCGCTGGTGGTCGAGCAGGCCCGGAGCGAGGGGATGGCCGCGCTCATCTGCCGGACGCTGAACCAGCAGGCCGCGCGGCCCTTGTCGATGATGGGTTTCCTGTGCCTGAAGAACGGGCTGCGGCAGCCGACCCGCATGATGGCCCGCGCCGCCGCCGACCGCCAGGATCTGGTGCCGCTGATCGACGATCCGCGCAACTGGTTCGTCACCGCGGCCGACAGCGACATGGGCTTCAAGGAGCTGGGCGACTGATGGCATTTCCGGACCGTTCCGACCTGTGGTCGGAACGTTTTCCGGAGAGGTCCGACCTGTGGTCGGAACGGTCCGGGCTCTCATAGGCCGGGGCGGAAGGGCGACAAAAAGGGGCGTCCGCGCAGGCGGACGCCCCTTTTTGCCGGGTCGTGCTCAAGGTCGAGTGTTCGAGGATGCAAGATCATGGGCGCATGAGCGGCTTGCCGCTGCACGCGACGTTCGGGGAGATCAAGCCGATCGAGGGATTAGTACCGGTCAGCTTCAGGCGTTGCCGCCCGTCCACACCCGGCCTATCGACGTGATGGTCTGTCACGCCTCTCAAGGGAACGCTCGTTTGGAGGAGGGTTTCCCGC
>JAEZHQ010000296.1 GCA_023416455.1 Pseudomonadota bacterium
AACGTCCCCCGCGAGATGACGGAGTACCGATGAGCAAGTCCAGCAGCGGCGATTCGAAGAACACGCTCTACTGCTCCTTCTGCGGCAAGAGCCAGCACGAGGTCCGCAAGCTGATTGCCGGTCCGACGGTGTTCATCTGCGATGAATGCGTCGAGCTGTGCATGGACATCATTCGCGAGGAGAACAAGACCACCCTCGTGAAGTCCCGCGACGGCGTGCCGACCCCGCGCGACATCCACACGGTGCTGGACGATTATGTGATCGGCCAGGACCACGCCAAACGCGTCCTGTCGGTCGCGGTGCACAACCACTACAAGCGGCTGGCGCACGGCACCAAGCACAACGACGTCGAGCTGGCGAAGTCCAACATCCTGCTGATCGGCCCCACGGGCTGCGGCAAGACGCTGCTCGCCCAGACCCTGGCGCGCATCATCGACGTCCCCTTCACCATGGCCGACGCCACCACGCTGACCGAGGCGGGCTATGTGGGCGAGGATGTCGAGAACATCATCCTGAAGCTGCTCCAGGCGGCCGACTACAACGTCGAACGGGCGCAGCGCGGCATCGTCTACATCGACGAGGTCGACAAGATCAGCCGTAAGTCCGACAACCCGTCGATCACCCGCGACGTGTCGGGCGAGGGCGTGCAGCAGGCCCTGCTGAAGATCATGGAGGGCACCGTCGCCTCGGTGCCGCCGCAGGGCGGGCGCAAGCACCCGCAGCAGGAGTTCCTCCAGGTCGACACCACCAACATCCTGTTCATCTGCGGCGGTGCCTTCGCCGGACTCGACAAGATCATCGCCCAGCGCGGCAAGGGCACCAGCATCGGCTTCGGCGCCGACGTGCGCGGCCCGGACGAGCGCTCCACCGGCGACATCCTGCGCGAGGTCGAGCCCGAGGATCTGCTGAAGTTCGGCCTGATCCCGGAGTTCGTCGGCCGTCTGCCGGTCGTCGCCACCCTGTCCGACCTGGACGAGGCGGCGCTGGTCGAGATCCTGACCAAGCCGAAGAACGCGCTGGTGAAGCAGTACCAGCGCCTGTTCGAGATGGAGGACGTCCGCCTGGAATTCTCCGACGACGCGCTCCGCACCATCTCGCACAAGGCGATCCAGCGCAAGACGGGCGCCCGCGGCCTGCGCTCGATCATGGAGGCGATCCTGCTCGACCCCATGTTCGACCTGCCGGGCCTGTCGGGGGTGGAGAGCATCCTGGTCAACAAGGAGGTGGTCGAGGGCCGCGCCAAGCCGCTCTACGTCCACGCCGAACGCCGGGGCGAGCAGCAGGCGCCGGGCGCCTGACGCGGGCCGCCGGCGCGGCGCCCCCCACCACACCACGTCAGCCTTTGGAACGGACGCGCGAAAGCGCGTCCGTTTCGTTTTGGGCCGGCTTCCCGGCGGGAGCAAACTGGCCGGCGGCCCTTGAAGGGGCAAGATGGCTGTGCCACGTTAGGAAGCGTGCCGGCGTTCGTGCTCCGCGCTCAGTCCCGAGGCGGGGCCCCTTATCAGGCCCATCCCGGGCTGACGGCGTCCCTACCAAGAGGCCCAATCAATGTTCGAACTTCCCCGTGGTGCCCTCTATCCGGTCCTGCCGCTGCGCGACATCGTGGTCTTCCCCCACATGATCGTGCCGCTGTTTGTCGGCCGCGAGAAATCCGTGCGCGCGCTGGAAGACGTCATGAAGGACGACAAGCAGATCCTTCTCGTCACCCAGAAGAACGCGGCGCAGGATGATCCGACTCCGGCCGACATCTACAGCGTCGGCACCGTCGGCACCGTGTTGCAGCTGCTGAAGCTGCCGGACGGGACGGTCAAGGTGCTGGTGGAGGGCGGCCAGCGTGCGTCCATCACCAAGTTCGCCGAGAACGAGGAATTCTTCCAGGCCCACGCCGACCTCGTCGAGGAGAAGGTGGGCGAGGGGCAGGAGCTGGAGGCGCTCGGCCGTGCCGTGGTCTCGCAGTTCGAGCAGTACATCAAGCTGAACAAGAAGATCCCGCCGGAGGTCCTGGTCTCGATCAACCAGATCGAGGAGGCCGGCAAGCTGGCCGACACCGTGGCCTCGCACCTCGCCCTGAAGATCCCCGAGAAGCAGCAGCTCCTGGAATGCGCCACCGTGTCGGAGCGGCTGGAGCGGGTCTACGCCTTCATGGAAGGCGAGATCGGCGTCCTCCAGGTGGAGAAGCGCATCCGCAACCGCGTCAAGCGGCAGATGGAGAAGACCCAGCGCGAGTATTACCTGAACGAGCAGCTGAAGGCGATCCAGAAGGAGCTGGGCGAGTCCGAGGACGGCCGCGACGAGTCGGCCGAGCTGGAGGAGAAGATCAACAAGACCCGCTTCTCCAAGGAGGCGCGGGAAAAGGCGCTGGCCGAGCTTAAGAAGCTGCGCTCGATGAGCCCGATGTCGGCCGAGGCGACGGTGGTGCGCAATTACCTGGACTGGATGCTGTCCATTCCCTGGAAGAAGCGGACCAAGGTGAAGAAGGACCTGCGGCTCGCCCAGAAGGTGCTCGACGCCGACCATTACGGGCTGGAGAAGGTCAAGGAACGCATCCTGGAGTACCTGGCGGTCCAGAACCGCATGAACAAGGTGAAGGGACCGATCCTCTGCCTGGTCGGGCCGCCCGGCGTCGGCAAGACCTCGCTCGGCAAGTCCATCGCCAAGTCCACCGGGCGCAACTTCGTGCGCATGTCGCTGGGCGGCGTGCGCGACGAGGCCGAGGTGCGCGGCCACCGGCGCACCTACATCGGCTCCATGCCCGGCAAGGTCATCCAGGGCATGAAGAAGGCGAAATCGTCCAACCCGCTGTTCCTCCTGGACGAGATCGACAAGCTGGGCGCCGATTGGCGGGGTGATCCCTCCTCGGCCCTGCTGGAGGTGCTGGACCCCGAGCAGAACGGCACCTTCAACGACCATTACCTGGAGGTCGACTACGACCTGTCCGACGTGATGTTCGTCTGCACGGCCAACACCATGCGCATGCCGCAGCCGCTGCTGGACCGCATGGAGATCATCCGCGTCGCCGGCTACACCGAGGACGAAAAGGTCGAGATCTCCAAGCGGCACCTGATCGAAAAGCAGGTCGAGGCGAACGGGCTGAAGAAGGGCGAGTTCGTCATCTCCGACGACGCGCTGAAGGACCTGATCCGCTACTACACGCGGGAGGCCGGCGTGCGCAGCCTGGAGCGCGAGATCGCCAACCTCTGCCGCAAGGCCGTGAAGGAGATCCTGATGAAGGGCTCCAGCGGCGCCAAGGTGTCGATCACCCGCCGGAACCTGGACAAGTACGCCGGCGTGCGCCGCTTCCACTTCGGCGAGGCCGAGCTGGAGGATCTGGTGGGCGTCACCACCGGCCTCGCCTGGACCGAGGTCGGCGGCGAGCTGCTGTCGATCGAGGCCGTGACCCTGCCCGGCAAGGGGCGGGTCACCACCACCGGCAAGCTGGGCGACGTGATGAAGGAATCGGTCCAGGCGGCCGAGAGCTACGTCAAGTCGCGCGCCACCGCCTTCGGGATCAAGCCGCCGCTGTTCGAGAAGCGGGACATCCACGTCCATGTGCCGGAAGGGGCCACCCCCAAGGACGGTCCCTCGGCCGGCGTCGCGATGATCACCTCCATCGTCTCGGTGCTGACGGGAATTCCGGTGCGCAAGGACGTGGCGATGACCGGCGAGATCACGCTGCGCGGCCGCGTCCTGCCGATCGGCGGCCTCAAGGAGAAGCTGCTCGCGGCTCTGCGCGGCGGTCTCAAGCACGTGCTGATCCCGAAGGACAATGAGAAAGACTTGGCCGAAATTCCGGACAACGTGAAGCGCGGCCTCGAAATCATTCCGGTCAGCACGGTGGACGACGTCCTGAAGAACGCGCTGGTCCGTCCCCTCGAACCCATCGAGTGGAGCGAGCCGGAAGCGGTCGAGGCGGCGGCGGCAAAGCCGAAGACCGATGCGTCGGGCGAAGTCATTCGCCACTGACCGACGGACCCATTCTTGTCGCATGAAAATGCGGCATAGGACCGCAACGCCCGCCCGTCGCCAATTGACGGGCGGGCGTTGGCGTGCTTATCCTTTGGCGCGGCGAAGTCGTGGGGCGGCTTTGCTCGCCGTTTCTTTATCGAATCGGGAAGGGGGATCAAATGAACAAGAATGATCTTGTGGCGCATGTCGCCGATGCGGTGGGTTTGTCTAAAACTGATGCGACCAAGGCGGTCGACGCGGTTTTCGAGGGCATCGCCGACTCGCTGAAGAAGGGCGACGAAGTGCGCCTCGTCGGCTTCGGCACCTTCGCCGTGGCCGAGCGCGCCGCAACGGAAGGCCGCAATCCGCGCACCGGCGAGAAGATCACCATCCCGGCCTCCCGCCAGCCGAAGTTCAAGGCCGGCAAGACGCTCAAGGACGGCTTGAACTGATCCGACCTTCCAGGCCATAGTAACGCTGGCCTACAGGACATCCGGCCGGGAACGCTCGGCCGGATTCCTTTTGCGGCGGTTCCATATATCCCGGCATCCCCGGGGGCAGGGGCGGCCGCGCGGCGGTGCCACGATACGGGCGATTAGCTCAGCGGTAGAGCATCTCGCTTACACCGAGAGGGTCGGGGGTTCGAAACCCTCATCGCCCACCACACGGCCCGCACCGCAGGGCTCCGGCGCCCGGCGGCCCGCGGCACAGCCGCCTCATGCCGGTCCGCAAAACGCTGCTTCTCCTCATCCGGCATCGGCCGCGCCGACGGCCGCCCGCCAGCCCGGGTCCTTCCGGCTGGCTCCGCCGCCACCATCGCGCGTCCGGCTGCGAGTCGCGGCAAGCCGGGCCGGCGGCGGGGCAGGGCGATGGATTTCGCCGTTGACAGCGACTGGGGGAGGGTTTAGAACCCGCCCACTGAACGGTGGGGGCGACCAGGACCCCTGAACCGGCACCGCCCTCATGACCGGATCCTCCGGCCGGGGCGCGTCAGCCGGAGCCGTACGACGCGGGTGTAGCTCAGTTGGTTAGAGCGCCGGCCTGTCACGCCGGAGGCCGCGGGTTCAAGTCCCGTCACTCGCGCCATTCTCTTTTAAACTCCTGGAAAAGTGTTCTTTTAAAACACCGGGCGAGTGCCCATATCCGCTGGACCGGACCCTTTCGCGTCCTTTATAAAATACGTGGTAATACCAAGGACATCCACCTCGTTCGATAGGATGGATTCATTGGCCGAAAGCGATTCAAAGCGCTTTCCTTGCCCACGCACTCGTCATATATTCCGGCCCGTCTGATGGGCTAATCCACGGCATTCCCGCCACGACACCGCGCGTCGGTCGATTTCAAGGACCGCACCGGGTGCGTGGCGTGGGTTTATGGGAGGACCGCGGTGACAAATCCGCTGATCATTGAGTACCTTCCGATCCTGGTGTTCCTGTTGATCGGCGTTGCGCTGGCCGTGGTCATGGTCGGTGCGTCCTACGTCATCAGCCCGAAGAATCCGGACGCGGAGAAGGTCTCCCCCTACGAATGCGGCTTCGAGCCGTTCGAGGACGCCCGCGCGAAGTTCGACGTGCGGTTTTACCTGGTCTCCATCCTGTTCATCATTTTCGACCTGGAAGTGGCCTTCCTGTTCCCCTGGGCAGTGGCGCTCGGCGACATCGGGATGTTCGGCTTCTGGTCGATGATCGTGTTCCTCGGGATCCTGACCATCGGCTTTGTCTATGAGTGGAAGAAAGGAGCTCTGGAATGGGAGTAGAGGCTGCCAAGCTGGCGCCGATTCCGCCCGGACCGGATCAGGACGCCTATCTCCGCGCGGTCACCGAGGAGATTCAGGAGAAGGGCTTCATCACCGCCAAGTATGAAGACCTGCTCGCCTGGGCCCGCACCGGCTCCCTGTGGCCGATGACCTTCGGCCTGGCCTGCTGCGCGGTGGAGATGATCCACGCCTACATGAGCCGGTACGACCTCGACCGGTTCGGCGTGATCCCGCGTCCCAGCCCGCGCCAGTCGGACTGCATGATCGTGGCCGGTACGCTGACCAACAAGATGGCCCCGGCCCTGCGCAAGGTCTACGACCAGATGCCGGAGCCGCGCTGGGTCATCTCGATGGGGTCCTGCGCCAACGGCGGCGGCTACTATCACTATTCGTACGCTGTGGTGCGCGGCTGCGACCGCATCGTCCCGGTCGACATCTACGTGCCGGGCTGTCCGCCGACGGCGGAAGCGCTCGTGTACGGCATCCTGCAGCTTCAGAAGAAGATCCGGCGCGGCAACCGAATCGCCCGCTGAGACAAGAATAAGGCAGGCCCTGGCCCATGTCCGAACAGGCGTTGAAGGAACTCGGGGACCACATCGCCGCAAAGCTCGGCGACGACGTCCTGAAGGTCGAGCTGAAGCTCGGCGAGCTGATGGTCGGCGTGCGCCGGCCGGCGATCGTGAAGGTGCTGACCTTCCTGCGGGACGACACGAGCTGCGCTTTCGAGCAGCTGACCGACGTCACCGCGGTGGATTGGCCCGAGCGCGAGGAGCGCCTGGAGGTCGTCTACAACCTCCTGAGCTACAAGCACAACCGGCGCATCCGCGTGAAGCTGACCACGGACGAGGACACGCCCGTGCCCTCCGCCGTCCCGGTCTACAGCGCGGCCAACTGGTTCGAGCGCGAGACCTGGGACCTGTTCGGGGTCTTCTTCTCCGACCATCCCGACCTGCGCCGCATCCTGACGGACTACGGATTCGAGGGGCACCCCTTCCGCAAGGACTTCCCGCTCACCGGCTACGTCGAATGCCGCTACGACGAAGACCAGAAGCGCGTCGTCTATGAGCCGGTGCGCCTGACCCAGGACTTCCGCAGCTTCGACTTCCTGTCCCCCTGGGAAGGCATGACCAACGTCATGCTGCCCGGCGACGAGAAGGCCCAGGCCCCCAAAGACGGGAGCGCGTCGTGACCATCGCCACCTCCGCACACCCCAGCGCCGGGCAGGCCGGCGGCAAGACCCAGATCAAGCCCTACACCATGAACTTCGGGCCGCAGCACCCCGCCGCCCACGGCGTGCTGCGCCTGGTGATGGAGCTGAACGGCGAGGTGGTCGAGCGCTGCGACCCGCACATCGGCCTGCTGCACCGCGGCACCGAGAAGCTGATCGAGTACAAGACCTATCTCCAGGCCATCCCCTATTTCGACCGCCTGGACTACGTCAGCCCGATGTGCATGGAGCACGCCTTCGTGCTCGGCATCGAGAACCTGCTCCAGATCAAGGCGCCGCCGCGGGCCCAGTACATCCGCGTCCTGTTCTCCGAGATCACGCGCATCCTCAACCACATCCTGTCGATCACCACCGGCGCGCTGGACGTGGGGGCGATCACGCCGGCGCTGTGGGGCTTCGAGGAGCGCGAGATCCTCATGGAGTTCTACGAGCGCGTCTCGGGCGCCCGCCTGCACGCCAACTATTTCCGTCCGGGCGGCGTCGCCTGGGACCTGCCGGCGGGCCTGGTCGACGACATCTGGGAATACACCGAGAAGTTCCCCAAGTTCGTCGACGACATCGACGGCCTGCTGACCGAAAACCGCATCTTCAAGCAGCGCACGGTCGACATCGGCGTGGTGAGCAAGGAGGAGGCCTTCGACTGGGGCTTCACCGGCCCCATGCTGCGCGGCTCCGGCGTCGCCTGGGACCTGCGCAAGGCGCAGCCCTACGAGGTCTACGACAAGATCGACTTCGACGTCCCGGTCGGCCTGACCGGCGACTGCTGGGCGCGCTACCTCGTCCGCATGGAGGAGATGCGCCAGTCCAACCGAATCATCCGCCAGTGCCTGAAGGACATCCCCGACGGCCCGGTGCGCGTCGAGGACCGCAAGGTGTCTCCGCCGCCGCGCGGCGAGATGAAGCGCTCGATGGAAGCGCTCATCCACCACTTCAAGCTCTTCACCGAGGGCTTCCACGTCCCGGCCGGCGAGACCTACACCGCCATCGAGGCGCCCAAGGGCGAGTTCGGCGTCTATCTGGTGTCCGACGGCACCAACCGGCCGTACCGCTGCAAGATCCGCGCGCCGGGCTTCGCCCATCTTCAGGGCCTGGATTTCATGTCGAAGGGCCACATGCTGGCCGACGCGGTCGCCAACATCGCGTCGATGGACATCGTGTTCGGAGAGATTGACCGATGAGCGCCGCGGCTCACGATCCGGCCAGAGAGCCGGCGACCTTCACCTTCACTCCGGAAAATCTGGAGCGGGCGAAGGCCATCATCGCCAAGTACCCGGAAGGCAAGCAGGCCAGCGCCTGCATGCCGCTGCTGGACCTGGCGCAGCGCCAGAACGCCGGCTGGCTGCCGCGCGCGGCCATGGACTCGGTCGCCGACATGCTGGGCATGCCGCGCATCCGCGTGTACGAGGTGGCCACCTTCTACACGATGTACAACAAGGAGCCGGTCGGCCGGCACGTCATCCAGGTCTGCACCACCACGCCCTGCTGGCTGCGCGGCTCCGACGACGTCGTGCGGACCTGCGAGCGCAAGCTGGGCATCACGGTGGGCCAGACCACCGACGACGGCCAGTTCACCCTGCGCGAGGTGGAGTGCGCGGGCGCCTGCGTCAACGCGCCGGTGGTCCAGATCGGCGACGACTATTATGAAGACGTCGGCCCGGAACACATGGAAGCGATCATCGACGCGCTGAGGCGCGGCGAGACACCCAAGCACGGCTCTCAGATTGGCCGGACCTCCTCCGAACCGGTGGGCGGTCCGACGACCCTGAAGGCTTTCACCACGAACCGCGCCGACGACTGAGGGGGATGCGATGCTTCGCGACGAGGACCGCATTTTCACCAACCTCTACGGCTTCCAGGACTTCGGACTGGACGCCGCCCGGAAGCGCGGTGATTGGGACAACACCAGGGCCCTGATCGAGAAGGGCAAAGAGTGGATCATCGAGCAGGTCAAGGAATCCGGCCTGCGCGGGCGCGGCGGCGCCGGCTTCTCGACGGGCATGAAGTGGTCCTTCATGCCGAAGAACGTCACGGACAAGCCGGTCTACCTGGTGATCAACGCCGACGAGGGGGAGCCGGGCACCTGCAAGGACCGCGACATCCTGCGCCATGATCCGCACAAGCTGATCGAAGGCTGCCTGATCGCCGGTTTCGCCATCGGTGCCAGCGCCTGCTACATCTACATCCGCGGCGAGTTCTACAACGAGGGCTCCAACGTCCAGCGGGCCATCGACGAGGCCTACGCGGCGGGGCTGATCGGCAAGAACGCCTGCGGCACCGGCTACGACTACGACATCTACATCCACCGCGGCGCCGGCGCCTACATCTGCGGCGAAGAGACCGCGCTCATCGAGTCCATCGAGGGCAAGAAGGGCCAGCCGCGCAACAAGCCGCCCTTCCCGGCGCAGGCGGGCCTCTACTCCTGCCCGACCACGGTGAACAACGTCGAGTCCATCGCCGTCGTCCCGACCATCCTGCGCCGCGGCGCCGGCTGGTTCGCCGGCCTCGGCCGCCCGAAGAACACCGGCACCAAGCTTTTCTGCATCTCCGGCCACGTCAACAAGCCGTGCAACGTGGAAGAGGAGATGGGCATCCCGCTGAAGGAGCTGATCGAGAAGCACGCCGGCGGCGTGCGTGGCGGCTGGGACAACCTGCTGGCCATCATTCCCGGCGGCTCGTCGGTTCCGGTCCTGCCCAAGTCGATCTGCGACACCGTGCTGATGGACTTCGACAGCCTGCGCGAGGTGCGCTCGGGCCTGGGAACCGCGGCGGTGATCGTGATGGACAAGTCCACCGACATCGTGAAGGCGATCGCCCGCCTGTCGCAGTTCTACGCGCACGAGAGCTGCGGCCAGTGCACGCCCTGCCGCGAAGGCACCGGCTGGATGAGCCGGATCATGCAGCGCATGGTCACCGGCAACGCCCATGTCGAGGAGATCGACCTGCTGCTGGACGTCAGCAAGCAGATCGAAGGCCGCACCATCTGCGCGCTGGGCGACGCCGCAGCCTGGCCGGTGCAGGGCCTGTTCCGGCACTTCCGGCCGGAGGTTGAGCGCCGCATTCTCGCCTACCGCAACGCCGCCCAGTCGCTGGCGGCCGAGTAAGGAGCCCGGATCCCATGCCGAAACTGACCATCGACGGGATCGCCATCGACGTCGAGCCGGGCACCTCGATCCTCCAGGCCTGCGAGCAGCTTGGCATCGAGATCCCGCGCTTCTGCTACCACGAGCGCCTGAGCGTGCCGGCCAACTGCCGCATGTGCCTGGTGGAGATGGAGAAGGCGCCCAAGCCCGTGGCCGCCTGCGCGATGCCCTGCGGCGAGGGCATGGTCGTCAGGACCAACAGCGAGGTCGTCCAGCAGGCCCGCAAGGGCGTCATGGAGTTCCTGCTGATCAACCACCCGCTGGACTGCCCGATCTGCGACCAGGGCGGCGAGTGCGATCTCCAGGACCAGGCCATAGCCTACGGCTTCGACCGCGGCCGGTTCGGCGAGAACAAGCGCGCGGTCAAGGACAAGTACATGGGTCCGCTGATCCGGACCGAGATGACCCGCTGCATCCATTGCACGCGCTGCATCCGCTTCGTGAACGAGATCGCCGGCGTTCCGGATCTCGGCGCGGTCAGCCGCGGCGAGCACATGGAGATCACCACCTTCGTCGAGAAGGCGATCGGGTCGGAGCTGTCGGGCAACCTGGCCGACGTTTGCCCGGTGGGCGCCCTGCTGTCCAAGCCCTACGCCTTCACCGCGCGCCCCTGGGAACTGCGCAAGACCGAGACGGTCGACGTGATGGACGCCGTCGGGTCCAACATCCGGGTCGACACCCGCGGACCCGAGGTGATGCGCGTCCTGCCGCGAGTCAACGAGGACATCAACGAGGAGTGGCTGGGCGACAAGGCGCGCTACGCCTATGACGGGCTGAAGCGCCAGCGCCTCGACCGCCCCTACGTGCGCAAGGACGGCAAGCTCCGGCCGGCGAGCTGGGCCGAAGCCTTCCAGGCCATCGCCGCCCGCCTCAAGGGCGTGTCCGGCGACCGCATCGCCGCCATCGCCGGCGATCTGGCGGACGTGGAGTCCATGCTGGCCCTGAAGGAGCTGGCCGCGGCGCTCGGCTCGACCAGCATCGACTGCCGCCAGGACGGCGCCCGTTTCGACACCGCGGCGCGGGCCGGCTACCTGTTCAATTCCGGAATCGCCGGGATCGAGCGGGCCGACGCGATCCTGCTGGTCGGCACCAACCCGCGCTGGGAAGCCACGCTGGTCAACGCCCGCATCCGCAAGCGCTACCTGATGGGCGGCCTGAAGGTCGCGGTGGTCGGCGAAGCGAAGGATCTGACCTACCCCTACACCCATCTGGGCACCGGGGCCGACGTCCTCCAGCAGCTCGCCGATGGCAGCCACGCCTTCGCCGACGTGCTGAAGGGCGCGAAGAACCCGATGATCATCGTCGGCGCCGGCGCCTTCCGGCGCAAGGACGGCCCCGCCGTCCAGGCGGCGGCGCGCCGGATCGCCGAGACCTTCGCCATGGTGCGCGAGGACTGGAACGGCTTCAACGTGCTGCACAACGCGGCGGCGCGGGTCGGCGGGCTGGAGGTCGGCTTCCTGCCGGGTCCGGGCGGCCGCGACCTGGCCGGCATCCTGGAGGGGGCGGAGACCGGCGCGATCGAGGTCGTCTACCTGCTGGGGGCCGACGAGATCGACACCGGCCGGCTTGGCCGCGCCTTCGTCATCTACCAGGGCCATCACGGCGATGCGGGCGCCCAGCGCGCCGACGTCGTGCTGCCGGGCGCCGCCTACACCGAGAAGAACGCCACCTACGTCAACACCGAGGGGCGGCCGCAGCAGGCCCGCCTCGCCGTCTTCCCGCCCGGCGAGGCGCGGGAGGACTGGAAGATCCTGCGCGCGCTGTCCGAGCAGCTTGGCCACACGCTGCCCTACGACAGCCTGACCCAGCTGCGCCGGCGCATGGCCGAGGTGAACCCGGTCTTCGCGTCGGTGGGCGCGGTCACGCCGGCACCCTGGGCGCCGTTCGGCACCGCCGGTGCGCTCGACCCGGCGCCTTTCGTCTCGCCGGTCGCCAACTACTACATGACCGATCCGATCAGCCGCGCGTCGGTGACGATGGCGCGCTGCACGGAAACGCTGGTCGCCCCCGCCGCCGAGGCCGCTCAGGAGAGGACCGGTACCCATGGCTGAGTTCTGGAGCGGCTTCCTGCTGCCGCTGATCATCATCGTCCTCAAGATCCTGGCGATCGTCGTGCCGCTTCTGGTCGCCGTCGCCTTCATGACCTACGCCGAGCGCAAGATCATGGGCGCCATGCAGCTGCGCCAGGGGCCGAACATCGTCGGTCCCTTCGGCCTGCTGCAACCCTTCGCGGACGGCCTGAAGCTGTTCGCCAAGGAGCAGATCCTGCCGGCGGGCGCCAACCGGATCGTCTTCTACGTGGCGCCGATGCTGACCTTCTTCCTGGCGCTGGTCGCCTGGGCGGTCATTCCCTTCGACGATGGGATGGTGCTGGCCGACATCAACGTCGGCATCCTGTACCTGTTCGCGATCTCGTCGCTCGGCGTCTACGGCATCGTCATGGCGGGCTGGGCCTCGAACTCGCGCTACGCCTTCCTCGGCGCCCTGCGCTCTGCGGCCCAGATGGTGTCCTACGAGGTCTCCATGGGCCTCGTCATCATCACGGTCCTGCTGTGCGTCGGTTCGCTCAACCTGACCAAGATCGTGCAGGCGCAGGAAACCATCTGGTTCGCCATCCCGCTGCTGCCGATGTTCGTCATCTTCTTCATCTCCGCGCTGGCGGAGACCAACCGGTCGCCCTTCGACCTGCCCGAGGGCGAGTCGGAGCTGGTCGCCGGCTTCATGGTCGAGTACAGCTCGGCGCCCTTCGCGCTCTTCTTCCTTGGCGAATACGCCAACATGATCCTGATGAGCGCGATGACCAGCATCCTGTTCCTGGGCGGTTGGCTGCCGCCGCTGCCCATCGCGCCCTTCACCTGGATCCCCGGACCGATCTGGTTCGCCCTGAAGATCGCCTTCTGCCTGTTCGTGTATGTCTGGGTCCGCGCGACCATGCCGCGCTACCGCTACGACCAGCTGATGCGGCTGGGCTGGAAGGTGTTCCTGCCGTTCTCGCTGCTGTGGGTCGTGCTGACGGCCGGCGTGCTGGTGACGTTCGGCTGGCTGCCCAAGTAACCGATCTCCGGGCCTGCGAAGGCCGGATCCGTAAGAGAAAGACGCGGGCGCCGCCGGTCGGCGCCCGCCTGGAAGGAGACGAAGAGGCCATGGCGTTCCTCGATCGTGCGGCGCGCAGCCTGTTCCTGACCGAACTGCTGGGCGGCCTGGGTCTCACCCTGCGCTACATGTTCAAGCCCAAGGTGACCCTGAACTACCCGTTCGAGAAGGGCCCGATCAGCCCGCGCTTCCGTGGCGAGCACGTCCTGCGCCGCTATCCCGGCGGCGAGGAACGCTGCATCGCGTGCAAGCTCTGCGAGGCGGTGTGTCCGGCCCTGGCCATCACCATCGAGGCCGAGCCCCGCGAGGACGGCAGCCGCCGAACCACGCGCTACGACATCGACATGACCAAGTGCATCTACTGCGGCTTCTGCCAGGAGGCGTGCCCGGTGGACGCGGTCGTCATGGGTCCGAACTTCGAGTTCTCGACCGAGAACCGCGAAGAGCTTTTCTACAACAAGCAAAGGCTGCTGGCCAACGGCGACCGCTGGGAGGCGGAAATCGCCCAGAATCTCGCGGCCGAGGCACCTTACCGGTAAGCCGAACAGGGCGGTAAGCGGAAACGGGGATTTCGATGATTATCCAAGGCATCGCCTTCTACGTATTTGCCGCGCTACTGGTGGCCTCCGGTGTGATGGTCATCTCGGCGCGGAACCCGGTTCATTCGGTCCTTTATCTGGTGCTCGCGTTCTTCCAGGCGGCCGGCCTGTGCGTGCTGCTGGGTGCCGAGTTCATCGCGATGATCCTGGTCATCGTCTATGTGGGCGCGGTGGCGGTCCTCTTCCTGTTCGTGGTGATGATGCTCGACATCAACTTCCGCGAGCTGCGCGCGGGGGCCATGCACTATCTGCCCATCGGCGGCCTGATCGGCCTCATCCTGCTGGCCGAGCTGGCCGCGGTGCTGGGCGCCTGGATCATCGCCCCGGCGGCGGAGCAGGCGGCGGCGGCGCCGATCGCGGCGCTGGGCGACGTGAGCAACACCGAGGCGCTCGGCCGGCTTATCTACACCCACTACGTCTACCTGTTCCAGGCGGCGGGAATCGTGCTGCTGATCGCGATGATCGGCGCCATCGTGCTGACGCTGCGTGAGCGCGAAGGCGTCCGGAAGCAGAACATCGGTGCCCAGCTCGCCCGTCGGCGCGAGGAGGTGGTTGCCGTCCGCAAGGTGCCGACCGGGGGAGGCGTGTGATCATGGCAATCGGTCTCGGACATTACCTCACCGTCTCGGCCATCCTCTTCACGCTGGGGGTGCTCGGAATCTTCCTCAACCGGAAGAACGTCATCGTCATCCTGATGTCGATCGAGATGATGCTGCTGGCGGTCAACCTGAACCTGGTCTCCTTTTCGGTCTTCCTGAACGATCTGGTCGGGCAGGTCTTCACCATGATCATCCTGACCGTGGCGGCCGCCGAGGCGGCCATCGGGCTGGCCATCCTGGTGGTCTACTTCCGCAACCGCGGCTCGATCCGAGTCGAAGACATCAACATGATGAAGGGCTGAGGCCGCGCCATGGAAGTCCTTGTCGTATTCCTGCCGCTCCTGGCGTTCCTCATCGCCGGATCGATCGCCCTGTTCGGGGGGCCGAAAGCCACGCCGGTCCCGGCCGGCCACGGCGCCCACCACGGCGACGGCCACGGCCATGCCGCCCACACCGCCCACGACGACCATCACGGCGACGGCCACGGGGATGGCCATGGGGATGGCCACGGGGACGCGCACGACGACCATCACCCGGTCGCCGGCCCGCCCACCGCGGCCGACCGTGCGGCGCAGTACGTCACCAGTGGCGCCGTGCTCATCTCGGCCCTGCTGTCGTGGGTGCTGTTCTTCGACGTGGCCGTCGGCGGCCATGTGCGCACGATCGAGCTGGCGGACTGGATCCGCAGCGGTGGCCTGGACGTGTCCTGGGCGCTGCGCATCGACCAGCTGACCGCGGTCATGCTGGTGGTGGTCAACACCGTGTCGGCCATGGTCCACGTCTATTCCATCGGCTACATGGCCGATGACCCGCAGAAGCCGCGCTTCATGGGTTACCTGTCGCTGTTCACCTTCGCCATGCTGATGCTGGTGACGGCCGACAACTTGGTGCAGCTCTTCTTCGGCTGGGAAGGCGTCGGCCTCGCCTCCTACCTGCTCATCAACTTCTGGTACGAGAAGCCCTCGGCCAACAACGCGTCGATCAAGGCGTTCCTGGTCAACCGGGTGGGCGACTTCGGCTTCCTGCTCGGCATCTTCGCCGTCTTCGTGCTGACCGGTTCGGTCCAGTTCGACGCGATCTTCGCCAAGGCGCCGGAGCTGGCCGGCCAGACGTTCCATTTCCTGAGCTGGAACATGGACGCGCTGACCATCACCTGCCTGCTTCTGTTCATCGGCGCCATGGGCAAGTCGGCGCAGCTCGGCCTGCACACCTGGCTGCCGGACGCCATGGAAGGCCCGACCCCGGTGTCGGCGCTGATCCACGCGGCCACCATGGTGACCGCCGGCGTCTTCATGGTCTGCCGGCTCTCTCCGGTGTTCGAGTACGCGCCGGCGGCCCTGGAGGTCGTCGCCGTGGTCGGCGCCCTGACCGCCTTCGTCGCCGCCACCATCGGCTTCACCCAGTTCGACATCAAGCGCGTCATCGCCTACTCGACCATGAGCCAGCTCGGCTACATGTTCTTCGCCGCCGGCGTCTCCGCCTACGGCGCGGCGATGTTCCACCTGTTCACCCACGCCTTCTTCAAGGCGCTGCTGTTCCTCGGCGCCGGCTCGGTCATCCACGCCCTCCACCACGAGCAGGACATGCGCAACATGGGCGGCGTGTGGCGAAAGATCCCCTTCACCTACGCGGTGATGTGGATCGGCAACCTGGCCCTGGCCGGTCTGCCCTTCTTTGCCGGCTACTATTCCAAGGACATGATCCTTGAGGCGGCCTACGCCTCGGCCAGCCCGGTCGGCAAGTTCGCCTTCGCGCTGGGCATCGCCGCGGCGCTGATGACCGCCTTCTACTCCTGGCGCCTGCTGTTCATGACCTTCCACGGCACGCCGCGGATGGAGCGCAAGGTCTTCGACCACGCCCATGAATCGCCCCTCGTCATGCTGGTTCCGCTGGCGGTCCTGGCGCTGGGCGCGCTCTTCTCCGGCATGCTCTTCGCGCACTGGTTCATCGGCCACGACCGTCCGGAGTTCTGGGGCAAGGCCCTGTTCGTCCTCCAGGCGCAGGACAGCATCGAGGCCGCCCACCACCATCTGCCGGGCTGGGTGCCGGTGGCCCCGCTCATCGTCGGCCTGATCGGCATCGGTCTCGCCTATCTCATGTACATGGCCATCCCGGACCTGCCGGGGAAGGTGGCCGCCACCTTCCGGGGCCTGCACCAGTTCCTTTACAACAAGTGGTATTTCGACGAGCTGTACGACCGCCTTTTCGTCCGCACCGCCCGCTACCTCGGCTATGGCCTGTGGAAGTCGGGTGACGGCGCGGTGATCGACGGCGTCGGTCCGGACGGCGTCGCCGCGGTCACCCGCGACGTCGCGGCGCGGGCCAGCCGGCTGCAATCGGGCTACGTCTTCCATTACGCGTTCGCCATGGTGATCGGGGTGGTCCTGCTGATCGCCTGGCTCTTGGTGCTCCGTTGAGCGGTTTGAAGGGGAAGAAGAACAATGGCTAGCTGGCCGCTCCTGTCGTTCACGACCTTCCTGCCGCTCGCCGGTGTGGCGTTGATCCTGCTGTTCTGCAGGGGCAACGCGCCGGACGTGGTTCGGAACGTGCGTTACGTGGCGCTGTGGACGACGCTCATCACGTTCGTCCTGTCGCTCTTCATCTGGATCAATTTCGATCCGCGCAACCCCGGCTACCAGCTGGTGGAGAAGGCGGAGTGGATCCCGGAATTCGGGATCTCCTACCACATGGGTGTGGACGGCATCTCCATGCTGTTCGTCATCCTCTCCACCTTCCTCATGCCGCTGTGCATCCTGTCGAGCTGGGAGGCGGTCCAGAACCGGGTGAAGGAGTACATGATCTCCTTCCTCGTGCTGGAAACCCTCATGGTCGGCATGTTCTGCGCGCTTGATTTCGTCCTCTTCTACATGTTCTTCGAGGGCGTGCTCATCCCGATGTTCCTGATCATCGGGGTGTGGGGCGGGCAGCGGCGGGTCTACGCGGCGTTCAAGTTCTTCCTGTACACGCTGCTCGGCTCGGTGCTGATGCTGCTGGCGATCCTGGCCATGTACTTCACGGCCGGCACCACCGACATCCCGACCATCACCGCCACCCATTTCCCGCGCTCCACGCAGATGTGGCTGTGGCTGGCCTTCTTCGCCTCCTTCGCGGTGAAGGTGCCGATGTGGCCGGTGCACACCTGGCTGCCCGACGCCCACGTCGAGGCGCCGACCGCCGGGTCGGTGATCCTGGCCGGCGTGCTGCTGAAGATGGGCGGCTACGGCTTCCTGCGCTTCAACATCCCGATGCTGCCGGAGGCCACCGAGTACTTCGCGCCGCTGATCTTCACCCTGTCCATCGTCGCCGTGATCTACACCTCGCTGGTGGCGCTGGCCCAGGAGGACATGAAGAAGCTCATCGCCTACTCCTCGGTGGCGCACATGGGCCTGGTGACCATCGGCATGTTCGCGCTGAACCAGCAGGGCATCGAGGGGTCGATCTTCCAGATGCTGTCGCACGGCATCGTGTCGGCCGCGCTGTTCCTGTGCGTCGGCGTCGTCTACGACCGCCTGCACACCCGCGAGATCGCCCGCTACGGCGGCCTTGTGAAGAACATGCCGAAATACGCGGTGGTGTTCCTGTTCATGACCATGGCCTCGGTCGGGCTGCCGGGCACCTCCGGCTTCGTCGGCGAGTTCCTGGTCCTGATGGGCGCCTTCCGCGACAACACCTGGGTCGCCACCCTGGCCGCGACCGGCATGATCCTGGGCGCCGCCTACGCCCTGTGGCTCTACCGCCGGGTCGTCTACGGCAAGCTGGTCAAGGCCGACGTCCGCGCGATGGTCGACATGACCCCGCGCGAGGTCGCGGTGTTCCTGCCGCTGGTCGCCGTGGTGCTGTGGATGGGCATCTATCCGAACAGCTTCCTCAACGTCACCTCGGCGTCGGTGGGGCAGCTGATCCAGACCTACCAGACCAAGCTGGCCGCCGCCCACGGGGCCGGCGACGTCTCCGTGGCCGCGCGCTAGAGGTTCCGACATGACCGCTGTGTTTCCCGACATCTGGCCGGCGCTGCCGGAGATCTTCCTCGCCTGCGCCGGTATGGCGCTGCTGCTGATCGGCGTGTTCCGCGGTGACGGCTTCACCCGACCGATCGGCTACATGACCATGGTGGCCCTGCTGCTGGCCGCCATCCTGACCATGGGCTACGGCACCGGCCGCGTGGTCACCTTCAACGGGCTCTTCGTGATGGACGCCTTCGGCGTCTTCATGAAGGTGCTCGTGCTGGTGGCGGCGGCGCTGTCCGTCATGCTGTCGCTCAGCTTCAACGAGCGGGAGAAGATCGCCCGCTTCGAGTTCCCGGTGCTGATGCTCTTCGCCACGCTCGGCATGCTGATGATGGTGTCGGCCAACGACCTCATCTCGCTCTATGTCGGGCTGGAGACCCAGAGCCTGGCGCTCTACGTCATCGCTGCCTTCCGCCGCGACAGCGCGCGGTCGGCCGAGGCCGGGCTGAAGTACTTCGTGCTGGGCTCGCTGTCGTCGGGCATGCTGCTCTACGGCGCCTCTCTGGTCTACGGCTTCGCCGGAACCACCGGCTTCGACAAGATCGCCGCGCTGTTCGCCGGCGGCGCCCATCCGTCGGCGGGCGTGATCATCGGCCTCGTCTTCGTCGCCGCCGGGCTTGCCTTCAAGATCTCCGCCGTGCCTTTCCACATGTGGACGCCGGACGTCTACGAGGGCGCCCCGACCCCGGTCACCGCCTTCTTCGCCGCCGCTCCCAAGGTTGCCGCCATCGCGCTGTTCACCCGCCTGCTGATCGAGCCGTTCGGCGACCTGATCGGCCAGTGGCAGCAGATCATCGTGGTCAGCTCGGTCCTGTCGATGGCCCTCGGCTCCTTCGCGGCGATCACCCAGACCAACATCAAGCGCCTGATGGCCTACAGCTCCATCGGCCATGTCGGCTACGCGCTGGTCGGTCTGGCGGCCGGCACCGAGCAGGGCGTGCGCGGCGTGCTGATCTACATGGCGGTCTACATCGTCATGAACATCGGCACCTTCGCCGTCATCCTGTGCATGAAGCAGCAGGGCCGGATGCTGGAGGACATCAAGGATCTGGCCGGCCTGTCGCGCACCAACCCGCTGCTGGCCGGCGCCATGGCCATCTTCATGTTCTCCATGGCCGGCATCCCGCCGCTCGCCGGCTTCTTCAGCAAGCTCTACGTCTTCCTCGCCGCCATCGAGGCGCAGCTCTACGCGCTGGCGGTGATCGGCGTGCTGACCAGCGTGGTGGGCGCCTTCTACTACCTGCGCGTCATCAAGATCATGTACTTCGACGAGCCGGCCGAGTCCTTCGACCGCATCGGCGACGACGGCATGACCGGAATTCTGGTCGCCACCGGCCTGTTCACGCTGCTGTTCTTCGTCGTCCCGGCGCCGATCCTGAACGCCGCGGCGGCGGCGGCGGCCTCCCTGTTCGCGGGCTGACGGCCAGGGGAGGGGGATCGTCGCATGACGACGGGAGTGATCCCGGAGGCGGCGCGGCTGCGCCTGCCTCCGGGCTTCCGGGTCGAGGCCTTCGCCAGCGTCGGCAGCACGAACGACGAGGCGAAGGCCTTGGCGCGTTCGGGGGCCGGCGAGGGAACCGTGGTCTGGGCCCTGCGCCAGGAGTCGGGACGGGGGCGGCGCGGCCGCACCTGGACCTCGCCGGAGGGCAACCTCTACAGCTCCACCATCCTTCAGCCGGGCCGTCCGCCCGCCGAGGCGGCCCAGATTTCCTTCGTGGCGGCCCTCGCCATCGCGGAGACCGCCGCCGCGGTGCTGCCCGATTCGGCGCCGGTGCTCTGCAAATGGCCCAACGACGTGCTGGTGAACGGGCGCAAGCTGTCCGGGATCCTGCTGGAATCAGAGGCGGCGGCCGACGGCGGCCCGGGCTGGCTGGTGCTCGGCGTCGGCATCAACCTTCGGCATTTCCCGGAAGGGGGCGATGTCGCGGCGACCTCTCTGGCCGCCGAAGGGGCGCCGCCGATGACTCCGGCCGGCCTGCTCGAACGGTACCTGGAGGCGCTGGCGCTGTGGTACGGCCGCTGGCGCGAGCATGGCTTCGCACCGATCCGGGCCGCCTGGATGGCCCGGGCCCGCGGGCTCGGCGAGCCGATCGTGGTGCGGCTCGCCGACCGGACGCTGACGGGCACCTTCGCCGACCTGGACAGCGACGGGGTTCTGTTGCTTGATCGGGACGACGGGGCCGGGCGGCAGCGCATCGCCGCCGGCGACGTCTTCTTCCCATCCGCGGTGGAGACCTGACGATGCTGCTCGCCATTGACGCCGGCAACACCAACGTGGTGTTCGCGATCTATGACGGCGACCACCAGTGCGGGCTTTGGCGCACCGCCAGCGACCCGAAGCGCACCGCCGACGAATACATGGTGTGGCTGACCCACCTGATGGCGCTGAAGGGCCTGCGGCCGGCCGACATCACCAGCACGATCATCGCCAGCGTGGTGCCGGGGGCCACCTTCAACCTCAAGCGCCTGTGCAAGGACCATTTCGGCTGCGACCCGCTGATCGTCGGCCAGCCGGGCGTCGATCTCGGCACCCGCGCGCTGGTCAACAAGCCCGAGGAGGTGGGGGCCGACCGCCTCGTCAACACCGTGGCCGCCGCCGCCGCTTACCAGACACCGCTGATCGTCATCGATTTTGGCACCGCCACCACCTTCGACGTGGTGGACAAGGGGGGCAACTACTGCGGCGGCGTCATCGCGCCGGGACTGAACCTGTCGCTGGAGGCGCTTCAGAAGGCCGCCTCCAAGCTGCCGCGGGTCGAGATCCAGCCGCCCGGCCACGTCATCGGCAAGGACACCATCGAGTGCATGCAGTCCGGCATCTTCTGGGGGTATGTCGGACTCATCGAAGGGCTGGTCTCCCGCATCCGGGCGGAGTATGGCGAGCCCATGACGGTGGTGGCGACCGGCGGGCTGGCTGTGCTTTTCGCCAAGGCGACCCATGTAATCGAACACACCGACGGCGAACTGACGCTGCGCGGCCTGCTCCTGATCCACAAGCGCAACACGGCCCAATGACCCAAAACGCCTCCGCCCGCCCCGCCCCGATGGACGCGGGGGACGGTGATCCGTTCGCTCCCGAGGACGACGCGCTCTATTTCCTGCCGCTCGGCGGATCGGGCGAGATCGGCATGAACCTCAACCTCTACGGCTATCGCGGCAAGTGGTTGATGGTGGATCTCGGCATCTCCTTCGCCGACGACACCATGCCGGGGCTGGACGTGATCATGCCGGACCCCGCCTTCATCGCCGAGCGCCGCGAGGATCTGGTCGGCCTCGTCGTCACCCACGCCCACGAGGACCATCTGGGGGCGATCCAGTATCTGTGGCCGGAGCTTCGCTGCCCCGTCTACTGCACACCCTTCACCGCATCGGTGCTGCGGGCCAAGCTGCACGAGCGGGGGCTGGTCGGGACGGTGCCGATCAACGAGGTGCCGCTCGGCGGCTCCTTCCAGGCCGGCCCCTTCACCGTCGAGTATGTGACGGTGACCCATTCCATCCCCGAGCCGAACGCGCTCGCCATCCGCACCGCGGCGGGGACGGTGCTGCACACCGGCGACTGGAAGATCGATCCCCAGCCCATGCTCGGGCCGACCATCGATGAGGGACGGCTGCGCGCCATCGGCGACGAGGGGGTGCTGGCCCTGGTCGGCGACAGCACCAACGCCCTGGTTCCCGGCAGCTCCGGCTCGGAGGCGGGGGTGCGCGCGGCGCTGACCGAACTGATCGGGCGCCACCCGGGGGTCCGTGTCGCGGTCAGCTGCTTCGCCACCAACGTGGCGCGGCTGGAGAGCATCGCCCACGCGGCGGCGCAGCATGGGCGCCATGTGGCCCTGGTCGGACGCTCGCTATGGCGGATCAACGAGGCGGCGCGGTCGAACGGCTACCTGGCCGGCGTGCCGGCCTTCCTCACCGAGCATGACGCCGGTTTCCTGCCGCGCGAGAAGCTGGTCCTGGTGTGCACGGGCAGCCAGGGAGAGCCGCGCTCGGCGCTCGCCCGCATCGCCGCGGACGACCACCCGCAGGTCACCCTCCAGTCGGGCGACGTGGTGGTCTTCTCGTCCCGCGAGATCCCCGGCAACGAGCGGGCCATCGGCCGCATGCAGAACCAGCTGGTGGCTCAGGGCGTCGCCGTGGTGACGGCCGACGACGCGCCGGTCCACGTGTCGGGGCATCCGGCGCAGGATGAGCTGGTGCGCATGTACCAGTGGGTGCGCCCGCGCATCGCCGTGCCGGTGCACGGTGAGCAGCGCCACCAGCGGGAGCACGCCCGGCTGGCCCTGGAATGCCAGGTGCCGGAGGCGGTGATCCCGGCCAACGGCGAACTGATCCGGCTCGGCCCCGACGGGCCGGCGCGTGTGGTCGCCCATGTGCGGGCCGGCCGCATGGCGCTGGATGGCAAGCGGCTGGTGCCGCTCGACACCGGGCTGATGCGCTCCCGCCACCGCATGGTGCACAACGGCGCCGCGGTGGCCACGCTGGTCATGAACGGCCGGGGCGAGCTGGTGACCGCGCCCCAGGTGGCGGTGATGGGGCTGGTCGACGAGGCCACCGACCGCGACCTGCTGCTCGACGTGGTGGATGCGGTGCGCGAGGCGATCGCCGACCTGCCGCGGACGGCGCGGCAGGACGACGAGCAGGTGCGCAACGCCGCCCGCATCGCCGTCCGGCGCTGCTTCAACGCCTCCCACGGCAAGAAGCCGGTGACGGAGGTCCACCTGGTCCGTGTATAACGGCCGGCGACCTTGCAAGCTTCTGGGGGATCCATGATCGGTAAGCTGAACCATGTCGCCATCGTCGTGCCGGACCTGCCGGCGGCGACGGCGCTCTACCGCGACACGCTGGGCGCCACCGTGTCTGAGCCGGTGGACCTGCCGCCGCACGGGGTGACGGTGGTCTTCGTCAGCCTGCCCAACACGAAGATCGAGCTGCTCCATCCCCTCGGCGAGGGCTCGCCGGTGGCGTCCTTCCTGGAGAAGAATCCGTCCGGCGGCATCCACCACATCTGCTACGAGGTGGATGACATTCTGGCCGCCCGCGACCGCCTGAAGGCGCAGGGCGCGCGCGTGCTGGGCGACGGCAACCCCAGGATCGGCGCGCACGACAAGCCGGTGCTGTTCCTGCATCCGAAGGATTTCTGCGGGACGCTGGTCGAGCTGGAGCAGGCCTGAGCCGGCGGAAGGCGGGGAGCGGAGGGGTGCGATGGGGCTGGTGACGGGAATCGGCGTCTATGTGGTGGTCTGGTGGGTGGTGCTGTTCGCGGTGCTCCCCTGGGGCGTGCGCACGCCGGAGGCCCCGGAGCGCGGGATGGCCGACAGCGCGCCGGAACGCCCCCGCATCCTGCTGAAGTTCGCCGTCACCAGCGTGGTGGCGGCCGTGGTGTGGCTGGGCATCTTCGCCCTGGTGCAGTCGGACCTCATTTCCTTCCGCGAGATGGCCAAGCGCATGTGATGCCAGGGCCGGAAAGTACCGACGGCCGGCCCTGCTGTTATTCACCCCGGTGTTTCCGGCGCTGGTCTACGGCCGCGACCGCGGCCGCGCGCTCCCATGGGCGCATATGGGCGCGAAGCCAAGGCCCGCGGAGGCGGGGCGCCTGGCGTATGGTGGCCCGGATAAGGTCCGACCACAGGTCGGACCCTTCCGGAAGGGGTTTGACCGTGACGCCGGTGGGCGAGGGCGGTGGGGGGGTCGGTCCGCCGTGTCCGATTTCGGCGGCAGCGGTTCCGTCGGGAACCTCCGGATGATCCCGCTCCACCACACGGCGCCGCGCGTCCGGATTGGACGCGGGGGGCCGCCGCCCCGGCGGTCCTGCCCAGACTTTGGGCAGCCGAGTGCCCATGGCGCGGTCTTTTGCCGTTCGACTGGGCGAATGGTGGTAATTATTGTATCGAGACTTGCGGCTCGCTGCATTTTTCCTTGCCAGGAGGGAAAAGCGGGTCCAGACTTTCTTGCGCGATGAGAGGGTTCCCTATCTCCCCTCTTTTCCGACGCCTGGTGGCGATTCCTCCCTAACCTCGGGCCGCGCCGCAACCGCCGCGCGGTCCTTTTCTTTGCGCGCCCGGCGGCGGGTTGCCGCGGCGCCCGTGCGCTGCAATCCTTACAGAATGAATTAACGGTTTACTCGGTAACGTTAGATCGACTACCAACGGAGGACGCGCGGCGGTCCGAGTTCCGCGCCGAATCCATGTCTTTGCCGAATGGCGGACCCCGTCCGTGATCGGTGACAGGGAGAGTGAGGTCGAGGCGTCGATGACCGCGGGTGAAAACGAGAGGTTCGACCAGTTCGCGGCGGTCCTCATGACCGAGCTGTTGGAGCGCACCAGGAAAAATCTCGAACTGATCCTGCCGGAGCAGCAGCCCAGTTCGAATCTTCCTTTCGCGATGACGCCCTCCTTTTTGGAGACCTACGCCGATCTGGTGCGCGTCGGGGTCTTTCCGGTGGTGCTGAGCCGGCGCCCGGTGCGCGCCATCGTCGGCGACGTGGATTGGCCCCGCGAGGGCCGCGAGTATCTGCTGACCGTCCTGGACGACCGCACGAACGCCGTCTTCACCGCCTGGGACTACGCCTGGGACGCCCTGTGGGACGAGCGCAAGGTGGGGGCGGACAGCGCCGCCGCCGCGGCCCCCAAGGAGAAGAAGGGCTTCCTCGCCGCCCTGTTCGGCCGCAAGGAGCCGGCCCGGCCGGAGTCCAGGCCGGTGGAGAGCGGCGAGGGCGACGTCATGGCCGGGCTCTACACCATGCTGGGCCAGCTGTCGGAAAAGCGCGGCTACCTGCCCCTGTTCTATGACGACATCAAAGTCTTCAAGGGCCTGATCCGTGTCAAGCCGGCACGCCTGGCCAAAGCCTGGCGCGAGATCACCCAGTACCACCACCAGGAGTTCATCCTGAGCGGCAAGGAGCAGGCCAAGGCGGGGGTCACGTCCGAATGCCTCCAGAAATGGCACTACAACCTTCCCGACCGGATCGGAGAGTTCCTGGTCCTGAAGGCGGCGGTGGACATGGAGCATGTGAACAAGGCCTTCATCGGCAAGTACATCCGCCAGTCGGCGCGGACCCAGGAGGAGGCGGAGAAGGGAATGCCCTACCTGTCGATCTACTGGAAGGCGATGTCGCCCTCCGCCGCGGTGCAGTCCTGAGGGGCGCCATGCGGCGGATCCCGGCCGTCCTTCTGGCGACGCTGGCGCTGTGCGAACCGGCCGCCGCCCAGATCGACCTTTCGGTGTGCCGCTACCTGCCCCGGCACCGGCCGGCGCCCGACGTGGAGCACCGGCCCGGCGTGGGCGTGGGCGGCCGGCCGGTGGCGCCGGCCGACCTGCCGGGGTCGGCGGGGGCGATGCTCCCTCCCGACCGCTTCGACATTCCCGTGACCCTCGCTCTCGCGCGCCGGCTTGGATTCGCCGCGCCGGGAACCGGCCGCGGACTTCCCGGCGACAGCGAGATCGGACGGCTCGTCCTCCAGGGCGGGCGGCTGTACTTCAACGGCCAGCCGATCGGCGGGCCGGGCGAGGCCGAGCTGTACGCCCTGTGCCGTTCGGGTCGGTGAAATCCGCCGGCGAGGATGGACTTTCGCCACCGTCCTTCCTAAAGTCCCTGTCCCGAATCCCGGCCCCCGAGACCTTGAAACCGAGAGCAGAGCCATGCGCCTGTCCAGCTTCTTCATGCCCACCCTCAAGGAGACCCCGACCGAGGCGCAGATCACCTCGCACCGCCTGATGCTGCGGGCGGGAATGATCCGGCAGACCAGCGCCGGCATCTACGCCTGGCTGCCGCTGGGTCACCGGGTGCTGCGGAAGATCGAGCAGATCGTGCGGGAGGAGCAGGACGCCGCCGGCGCCCAGGAGCTGCTGATGCCGACCATCCAGTCGGCCGAGCTGTGGAAGGAGAGCGGGCGTTACGACGACTATGGCAAGGAGATGCTGCGCATCACCGACCGCCACGATCGCGAGATGCTGTTCGGCCCCACCAACGAGGAGATGATCACCGACATCTTCCGTTCCTTCGTGCGCAGCTACCGGCAGCTTCCGCTGAATCTCTACCACATCCAGTGGAAGTTCCGGGACGAGATCCGGCCGCGCTTCGGGGTGATGCGCGGGCGCGAGTTCCTGATGAAGGACGCCTATTCCTTCGACATCGACCCGGCGGGGGCCAAGCGGGCCTACCAGCGGATGTTCCTGGCCTACCTGCGCACCTTCGCCCGCATGGGGCTGAAGGCGATCCCGATGCGCGCCGACACCGGCCCGATCGGCGGCGACCTCAGCCACGAGTTCATCATCCTGGCCGAGACCGGCGAGAGCGGCGTGTTCTGCCACAAGGACTGGCTGAACCTGGACGTGCTCCAGGACGCCCCGGGCTACGACGCCGACCTCCAGCCCTTCTTCGACCGCTGCACCGGCATCTACGCGGCCACCGACGAGAAGCACGACCCGGCCGCCAGCCCGGTGCCGGAGAGCGAGCTGGTCTCGGCCCGCGGCATCGAGGTCGGCCACATCTTCTATTTCGGCACCAAATACTCCAAGCCCATGAACGCGGTGGTGGCCGGCCCCGACGGCGAGGCGGTGCCGGTCGAGATGGGATCCTACGGCATCGGCGTGTCGCGGCTGATGGGCGCCATCATCGAGGCCAGCCACGACGGGAACGGCATCATCTGGCCGGACCAGGTGGCCCCCTTCGACGTCGGGCTGGTCAACCTGAAGGTCGGCGACGCCGACACCGACCGCGTCTGCCAGGACCTCTACGACCGTCTCGGCGCCGCCGGGCGGGAGGTTCTTTACGACGACCGCGACGAGCGGCCGGGCGTGAAGTTCGCGGACATGGATCTGATCGGCCTGCCCTGGCAGCTGGTGGTCGGCCCGCGCGGGCTGAAGAGCGGCGTGGTCGAGCTGAAGCGCCGGGCCACCGGCACCAAGGAGGAACTTTCGGTGGAGAGCGCGCTGGCCCGGCTGGCGGGCTGACCGCGGCAGGCGGCCGCGGGGGAAGGCGTTGGCCGCCCTTTTCCCGCCACGGTTAAGCACCTATGTTGCGAGGCGGTGGACCCCCCGGTCCGCCGCCTTTCCCTTCGCCGGCGGCGCCATCCCGCCCGAGGACACGCATGATCTTCTCCGCCTTCGAACGCATGGTCGCGATGCGCTACCTCCGGGCGCGCCGTCAGGAAGGGTTCATCTCGGTGATCGCCGGCTTCTCGCTGCTGGGCATCGCGCTCGGGGTCGCCACCCTGATCATCGTCATGGCGGTGATGAACGGGTTCCGGGCGGAGCTTCTGGGGCGGGTGCTCGGTCTGAACGGCCATCTCAACGTCTACAACGTGCGCGGCGGGCCGCTGCCCGGCTACGAGGAACTGTCCGAGCGGCTGCGCGGCGTGCCCGGCGTGTTCAACGTCACCCCCACGGTGGAGGGGCAGGCGCTGGTCTCGGTGCGCGGCATGGCGTCGGGGGCGGTGGTGCGCGGGGTGGCGCCGGAGGATTTCCGCAAGCGCCCGACGCTCGCCCGCAACATCGTGCGCGGCTCGGCCGAGGAGTTCGGGGAGGACCGCATCGCCATCGGCGCCCGCATGGCCCAGCGGCTCGGCCTGTCGGTCGGCGACCAGCTCACGCTGATCGCGCCCCAGGGCAACGTGACCGCCTTCGGCACGGTGCCGCGCCTGCGCAGCTACCCCATCGGCGCCATCTTCGACGTCGGCATGTTCGAGTATGACAACACCTTCATCTTCCTGCCGCTGGCCGAGGCCCAGGCTTTCTTTCGAACCGGCGACGCGGTGACCTCGCTGGAGGTGTTCGTCCATGAGCCGACCCAGATCCGCCCGGCCCGCGAGGCCATCCAGTCGGCGGTTGCCGGGGTGGGGCGGGTGGTCGACTGGCAGCAGTCCAACGCCAGCTTCTTCACCGCGCTCCAGGTCGAGCGCAACGTGATGTTCCTGATCCTGTCGCTGATCATCATGGTGGCCGCCTTCAACATCATCTCCAGCTTGATCATGCTGGTGAAGGACAAGGGCCGCGACATCGCCATCCTGCGCACCATGGGCGCCTCGCGCGGGATGATCATGCGCATCTTCTTCCTGTCCGGCGCCTCGGTGGGGGTGACCGGCACGCTGCTCGGGCTGGCGCTCGGCCTGTCCTTCGCGCTCAACATCGAGAGCATCCGGCAGCTCATCCAGACCCTGACCGGCACCAACCTGTTTTCCGCCGAGATCTACTTCCTGTCGCAGCTGCCCGCCAAGATCGACTGGGGCGAGGTGACGCAGGTGGCGGCGATGGCGCTCGGCCTGTCCTTCGCGGCCACGGTCTACCCGTCCTGGCGGGCGGCCCGCCTCGACCCGGTGGAGGCCCTGCGCTATGAGTGAGCCGATCCTCGCGCTGTCCGGGATCGTCCGCCGCTTCGAGCAGGGGGGCACGGTGCTGGAGGTGCTGCGCGGCGCCGAGCTGTCCTTGCGGGCGGGCGAGCTGGTGGCGCTGGTCGGCCCGTCCGGCGCCGGCAAGTCCACCCTGCTGCACATCGCCGGTCTGCTGGAGCACCCCACCGCGGGAACCGTGCGCATCGCCGGCACCGACGTGTCGGCGCTCGACGACGCCAAGCGGACCGAGGTGCGGCGCCGGGCCATCGGCTTCGTCTACCAGTTCCACCATCTGCTTCCGGAATTTTCCGCACTCGAGAACATCGTGCTGCCGCAGATGATCAACGGCGTGCCGAAGCGCACCGCGCAGGAGCGCGCCGGGGAGCTTCTGCGCATGGTCGGGCTGGAGGCGCGCGCCACGCACCGCCCGTCCCGCCTGTCCGGGGGCGAGCAGCAGCGGGTGGCCATCGCCCGCGCGCTCGCCAACGCGCCCGGCCTGCTGATCGCCGACGAGCCGACCGGCAACCTGGACCCGCACACGGCGGAGGGGGTGTTCGCCATGCTGACCGCCATCGTGCGGAAGGCCCGGGTCGGTGCGCTTGTGGCGACCCACAATCTGGAGCTGGCGCACCGCATGGACCGGGTGCTGGAGATGCGCGACGGGATTCTGGTGGAGCACACGCCCGCGGTGTCGTGATCGTCCGGCCTCCGGCCTCGTTGAAGCAAACCCGATCAGTCAAGGAGGAGGGAGAGCGACGATGGACCAGACGATCATCGACCTGTACGACGAGTACACCCACAGGCCCCTGCCGCGCCGGGTGTTCCTGGAGCGGCTGACGGCGCTGGTCGGCAGCGCCGCGGCGGTTCCCGCCATCCTCGCCCAGATCGAGCCCAACTACGCGCTGGCCGCCCAGGTGGAGCCCGGCGACGCTCGCATTGTGGCGGAGCGGATCAGCTACCAGGGGGCGACGGGCGACGTCGCGGGCTATCTGGCGCGGCCGAAGCTGGCGGACAAGGCGCCGGCGGTCATCGTCATCCACGAGAATCGCGGGCTCAACCCCTACGTGGAGGATGTGACGCGCCGGCTGGCGGCCGACGGCTTCCTGGCGCTCGCCCCGGACCTCCTGTCCCCGCTGGGCGGCACGCCGCAGGACCCCGACCAGGCGCGCCAGATGATCGGGCAGCTCGACCCCGGCAAGACGGTGAACAACCTCGTCGCCGCGATGAGCCACCTGATGGCCCACCGCTACTCCAGCGGCAAGATCGGGGCGGTCGGCTTCTGCTGGGGCGGCGGCATGGTCAACCGGCTCGCCCTCAAGGCGCCCGACCTGAAGGCGGCGGTCGCCTTCTACGGGCCGGCCCCTGACCCGGCGCAGGTCACCATCGTCAAGGCGCCGCTCCAGCTTCATTACGCCGGGCTCGACCAGAACATCAACGCCAAGGTCCCGGCCTACGAGGAGGCGTTGCGCAGGGTCGGCGCCCGCTACGAGATCCACCGCTACGAAGGCGTCAACCACGCCTTCCACAACGACACCTCGGCCGAGCGCTACGACAAGGAGGCGGCCGATCTGGCCTGGGGCCGGACCGTCGCCTTCCTGAAGGCGAACCTCGCCTGATCATTTGGCCCGGGCGGCCGGCGCGGCCGGCGCGGCCGGATCAGTGTGCGGTGGTGGCCGGCCGGGGCAGCTTCAGCACGGCCACCGCCAGCCCCAGGAAGACCAGCAGCGCACCGGCCAGCTTCAGCGGCGTAAGCTCCTCGCCGAGGAGGAGGGCGCTGGAACTCATGCCGAAGATCGGCACCAGCAGCGAGAAGGGCGCCACCAGGCTGGCCGGGTAGTGGCGCAGCAGGTACCCCCAGGCGGCGAAGCCGAACAGGGTGGCGCCGATGGCGATGTAGGCCAGCGCCCCGACGCCCGGCAGCGTCAGGCCGCCCAGCGCGTGCAGCACCCGCTCCGGCCCTTCCAGCCACAGGGACAGCAGGACCAGCGGAATTGGCGGCACCACGCTGACCCACAGGATGAGGCGGAAGAGGTCGGGCGCGCGGGCCTGTTTCATGAGGATGTTGGCAAGGCCCCAGGTCGCCGCCGCGGCCACCACCAGGGCCAGGCCGAGCAGCGAGTCGCCCACCGGCATTCCGCTTGCGATCAGGCCGACCCCGGAGAAGGACACGGCCATGCCGGCGATCTGCCGCGGCCCCGGGCGGTCGCCCAGGGCCACCGCGGCGAACAGCGCGGTGAAGAAGGCCTGCGACTGCAAGACCAGGGAGGACAGCCCGGCCGGCATGCCGAGGTCCATGCCGATGAACAGCAGCGAGAATTTCACCACCCCCAGCACCATCCCGATCCCCAGGATGAATCGCCAGGGCACCGGCGGCCCCTCCCGCCAGCCCAGGGCCAGCAGCGGCAGCGCCGCCAGGGCGAAGCGCAGGCCGCAGAACAGGAGCGGGGGAAAATCCTCCAGCCCGACCTTGATGGCCACGAAGTTGAAGCCCCAGACCGCGGCGACCGCGACCGCCAGGGCGATGTGGATTGGGCGCATGGGCCGGAACCCTATGGCGATCCGAGCGGCCTGTCACGCGCCTTCGCGGCGGGGATCAGTCCGAGGTGTGCAGGATGCGGCACTCGTCGAGCGCGTTGAGCGCCCAGGACGAGCCGCCGAGGCTGACATCGCCGATCGCGCCCTCGGATGCCTCGCTGCGCAACGTGACGGCCTTGGCCCGGACGAAGGGCTCGAACAGGTCCTCGTAGGTCGGCAGCTCGACCGGGACGATGAGGCCGCCGTCGGGCAGCGGGCGCGCCTCCAGCGCCACCTCCTCGCCGCCGGGGAAGATGGCGGTCAGCCGGCTGGCCCGGGCCTCGGCGGGCTGGGCGTGGTGGTCGGCGTTGATCAGCATGGCGGCGCCCTTGGCGGTGGCGCGGAAGGAAAGGGGAAAGCCGGAATCGGCGCGGGCGGCGAAGCAGTAGGCCGCCCCCGTCCCGGTCGCCGGGTGGGCCCGCACCACCCAGCCCTTGTTCTGGGCGACGACACGGCCGGGCGCCTCGGACAGGCCGGACGGCGGCGGCTCGGCGGGCACCGCCGGAGGGGGCGGGGCAGGGGCCGGGCCGGTCTGGCAGGCCGACAGGATGGCGGACAGCAGGGCGGCGGCGGCCGCCGGGGCGCCGCGGCCGGTGCGGAGTCGGCGCATCGATACCTTCACCTTGCGTCGTGGCTCTGCCCCTTTCGATAGCACAAGGCGCTCCGAGGGACGACCCCCGCCGTTCCCCCGCGCTTCCTCCCGTGCCCCGCGGCCAGGCCCGCGCTGCCCCTTGATCCGGGGCCGTGGATGGGCGACCACTAGGCGGGCGCCCCGGACGGACCGGCCCGGGGGCGCGTTCCCGAACCGCCGGAGCTGGTGACCCGCCGACCCATGCCGCACGCCGACTTCATCCATCTGCGCGTCCATTCCGCCTACTCGCTGTCCGAGGGCGCTATCAAGGTGAAGGAGCTGGTGAAGCTCTGCCACAAGCAGCGCATGCCGGCTGTGGCGGTGACCGACACCGGCAACCTGTTCGGCGCGCTGGAGTTCGCGCTGGCCGCATCCGACTCGGGGGTGCAGCCGATCATCGGCATCGTCCTGGGGATCAGCCGGGTCGGCCCGGCCGCCAGCCGGCCCGGCCTGCCGGGCAAGGCGGCGGCGACGCCCGACCAGCTCGTCCTGCTCTGCCAGACCGAGGAGGGCTACCGGAACCTGATGGCGCTGGTCTCCCGGTCATTCCTGGAGTCCGACCCGATGGCCGGCCCCCAGGTGCCGCTGGAGGCGCTGGAGGGCCATTCGGGCGGGCTCATCGCGCTGACCGGCGGGCCGGGCGGGACGATCGGCCGCCTGCTCGGGGAGGGCCAGGCGGAGTTGGCGCTGAGCGTGCTGGAGCGGCTGAAGGCCCTCTTCCCCGGCCGCCTCTACGTCGAGCTGCAACGGCACGGGGGCCATTTCCAGGCCGTCGAGGACGCCATCGAGCCGGCCCTGATCGACCTCGCCTACGCCCACGGCCTGCCGCTGGTCGCCACCAACGACTGCTACTTCGCGACCGCGGACATGCACGAGGCCCACGACGCGCTGCTGTGCATCGCCGAGGGGGCCTACATCAGCCAGGAGGAGCGCCGCCGCCTCACCCCCGACCACCGCTTCAAGTCGGCGGAGGAGATGCGGCTGCTGTTCGCCGACCTGCCGGAGGCGGTCGACAACACGGTCGCCATCGCGCGGCGCTGCTCCTTCCTGCTGCGGCCGATCAAGCCGATCCTGCCGGCCTTCCCCACGGAGGCGGGGCGGAGCGAGGACGAGGAACTGCGCGCCCAGGCCCGCGCCGGCCTGGAAATGCGGCTGGAGAAGGTGGTCTACACCCCCGCCATGACGGCGGAGCAGCGTGCCGAGACGCGCCGGACCTACATGGAGCGGCTGGAGTTCGAGCTGGACGTCATCGTCTCGATGAAATTCCCCGGCTATTTCCTGATCGTGTCCGACTTCATCAAATGGGCGAAGGCGCAGGGCATCCCGGTGGGGCCGGGGCGCGGATCGGGCGCCGGCTCCGTGGTCGCCTGGGCGCTGACCATCACCGACCTCGACCCGCTGCGCTTCGGGCTGCTGTTCGAGCGCTTCCTCAACCCCGAGCGCGTGTCGATGCCCGACTTCGACGTGGACTTCTGCCAGGACCGCCGTGAAGAGGTGATCCGCTACGTCCAGAACAAGTACGGCTACGACCGCGTCGCCCAGATCATCACCTTCGGAAAGCTCCAGGCCCGTGCCGTGCTGCGCGACGTCGGGCGCGTGCTCCAGATGCCCTACGGGCAGGTCGACAAGATCTGCAAGCTGGTGCCGAACAATCCGGCCAACCCCGTGACCCTGCAACAGGCGCTGGACAGCGAGGAGATGCTGCGCCAGGCCCGCGACGGCGACGAGACGGTGGCCCGCCTCATCAACATCGCGTTGAAGCTGGAGGGCCTCTACCGCCACGCCTCGACCCACGCCGCCGGCGTGGTGATCGGCGACCGCCCGCTGCAGGAGCTGGTGCCGCTCTACCGCGACCCGCGCTCGGACATGCCGGTCACCCAGTTCAACATGAAGTATGTGGAGCAGGCGGGGCTCGTGAAGTTCGACTTCCTGGGGCTGAAGACGCTGACCGTGCTCCAGACGGCGGTGAACCTCATTCCCGACCCGCCGGACCTGACCACCGTCCCGCTCGACGACGAGAAGAGCTACGCGCTGCTGGGCCGGGCCGAATCGACGGGCGTGTTCCAGCTCGAAAGCTCGGGCATGCGCGACGTCCTGCGGCGGCTCAAGCCGAACCGGCTGGAGGACATCATCGCGCTGGTGTCGCTCTACCGGCCGGGGCCGATGGACAACATCCCGAAATACATCCGGGTGAAGAACGGCGAGGAGCCGCCCGACTACATGCACGGGAGCCTGGAGGCGATCCTGAAGGAGACCTTCGGGATCATGATCTACCAGGAGCAGGTCATGCAGATCGCGCAGGTGCTGTCCGGCTACTCGCTGGGCGGCGCCGATCTGCTGCGCCGCGCCATGGGCAAGAAGATCAAGGAGGAGATGGACGCCCAGCGGAGGATCTTCTGCGAGGGCGCCGAGCGGCGCGGGGTCGATTCCGGGCAGGCCAGCCTGATCTTCGACCAGGTCATGAAGTTCGCCGGCTACGGCTTCAACAAGTCGCACGCCGCCGCCTACGCGCTGGTCGCCTACCACACCGCCTACCTGAAGGCCAACCACCCGGTGGAGTTCATGGCGGCGTCGATGACGCTCGACCTCGGCAACACCGACAAGCTGAACGTCTTCCGCCAGGAGCTGGCGCGGCTCAAGATCCGGCTGCTGGGACCGGACATCAACCAGTCCGCGGCCATCTTCGGCGTCGAGCCGCTGCCCGACGGCACCAAGGCGGTGCGCTACGCCTTGGCCGCCGTGAAGGGGGTCGGGTTGCCGGCCATGAAGGCGGTGGTCGAGGAGCGCACAAAGAACGGCCCCTTCCGCAGCCTGTTCGACTTCGCCCGCCGCCTCGACCTCAAGACCATCAACAAGCGCCAGCTCGAGAATCTGGCCTGCGCCGGCGCCTTCGACGGCATCAACCCCAACCGGGCGCAGGTGCACGCCGGGCTGGAGATCCTGATCCGCTACGCGCAGGCCGAGACGGCCGAGCGCGAGAGCGGGATCGGCAACCTGTTCGGCGGCGGCGGCGGGCTGAAGGAGCCGGATCTGCCGAGGGTCAAGGACTGGGAACCCCTGGAGAAGCTGAAGCACGAGTTCGGGGCCATCGGCTTCTACCTGTCGGCGCACCCGCTCGACGCCTTCTCCGGCCCGCTCGGCCGTATGAAGGTGGTGCGCTCGGCCGAGCTGCCCCAGGCCATGGCGCGCGGCGGCTCGACCCGCTACCGGATGGCCGGCATCGTGGTCAGCCGCAAGGAGAAGACCGCGAAGTCGGGCAACCGCTTCGCCTTCGTCGAGCTGTCGGACGCCACCGGCGGCTACGAGGTCACCTGCTTCTCGGAGGTGCTGTCGGGCAACCGCGACCTGCTGGAGGCCGGCCGGCCCGTGCTGATGACGGTCGACGCCCAGATGAACGGCGAGGAGGTCCGCCTCACCTGCCAGGAGGTGCGGCCCCTGGAGGAGGCCGTGGCCCAGGTGTCGGACGGGCTGAGGGTGGTCCTGCGCGACGAGAAGCCGGTGGAGAGCATCCGGGCCATGCTGGAACGCCTCGGCCGCGGCAAGGGGCGAATCCACCTGCTGGTGGAGATCGACCCGTTGAAGGAGGTCGAAATCCAGCTTCCCGGCGCCTACAGCCTGTCGCCGCAGAGCCGTGCCGCGCTGAAGACGGTGCCGGGCGTGATCGAGGTGGCGGAGCTGTGAGTCCGGGGGCCGATTTCCCGCCATCCCTGTTGCCAAACGGCAGGCGCCGGGCTATGTAAGCGCCGTCGTCAAAACCTCACGCGGGCTGGCGGTCCCTCGGCTTTACCCCGATGGCCCGATCCGGTGTCCTGTCGATCAGGACAGTGCCCGCGGCGGAGCAACCGGAACAAGGAACTTCCCAGATGGCCATCCCGTCCTTCACCATGCGCCAGCTTCTCGAGGCCGGCGTGCACTTCGGCCACCACACCCGCCGCTGGAACCCGAAGATGGGTCCGTACATCTTCGGCGTGCGCAACGGCGTGCACATCATCGACCTCGAGCAGACCGTCCCGGCCCTGCACCGCGCGCTCCAGGCCGTGCGCGACGTCGTTGCCGGCGGCGGCCGCGTCCTGTTCGTCGGCACCAAGCGCCAGGCCCAGGAGCGGGTCGCCGAGGCGGCGGCCAAGTGCGGCCAGTATTACGTCAACCACCGCTGGCTCGGCGGCATGCTGACCAACTGGAAGACCATCTCGCAGTCGATCAAGCGCCTGCGCGAGATGGAGGAGCGCCTGTCCGGCGACACCTCGGGCCTGACCAAGCGCGAGATCCTGGAGCTGACCCGCGAGCGCGACAAGCTGGAGCGCGCGCTGGGCGGCATCAAGGAGATGGGCGGCCTGCCGGACGTCCTCTTCATCATCGACACCAACAAGGAGTCGATCGCGGTCAAGGA
>JAEZHQ010000605.1 GCA_023416455.1 Pseudomonadota bacterium
GTCGGGGGCCGCCAGGACAAGCGTGGCGCAGGCCCGCGCGCCGGCGAGGCCGGCCGGGTGGGCGAGCGCCTTGGCCAGGTCGCCGTCCAGGTGCAGGGCGTCGGCCCAGGCCAGCCGGCCGTCGCGCGCCACCTCCCAGGCGTCGCGGACGAGGCCGCGGGTGACCGTCTCGCCGAAGGCGGCGCGGCCGAACACCACCATCTCGCCCGCGATCAGACGGGCGTCGCCCTCCAGCTCCAGCCGGGTCAGGCGGCGCAGGCGCGAGCCTTCGAAGACGATGGTCTCCTGCGGCATCCATTCCAGCCAGCCGCCCGGCTCGACGCGGACGCGGGCCTCGATCCGGCAGTCGGGGCCGGTGGAGCGGTAGACCTTCTCGGCCGCCTGCGTGGTCACCAGCGCCGCCGCCCCCGGCCCGGCCGACAGGGCGAGGTCCAGACGGTCGCCGCCGACCAGCCCGCCCGAGGTGGTGGCCAGCACCGCCACCGGCAGGTCGCCGCCCCGCGGGTCGGGCAGAAGCACGCGCAGGGGGTCGTGGTGGTAGAGGGTGGCCAGCCGCGTGGCGCCGTGCCGGCGCTCGAAGCGCACGGTCGCCGCGCCGTGGACGGCGACCTTCTTGGACGGAGCCATGGGCGGGGCCTTGGATTGGGCCATGGGCGGGGCGTCCGTCGCCGGCGCGTCGCTCCCCGGGATGCCGGCCGCGGTGCGCAGCGCTTCAGGCACCGGCTCAGCCACCGCCTCAGCCACCGGCTCAGCCACCGGCGGCCATCCGCGCCCGGACGTCCTCCACCGCCAGCAGGACGCGCTCGGGTGTCGCCGGGGCGTCGAGCCGGACCGGGTGGCGGTGGCCGCCCACCGCCGCCACCGCGTCCTTCAGCGCCAGCCAGGCGGAGACGGCCAGCATCAGCGGCGGCTCGCCGACGGCCTTGGAACGGAACACCGTGTCTTCCCGGTTGGGGCGGGCGGTGTAGAGGGTCACGCGGAAATCCTCCGGCAGGGAACGCGAGGTCGGGATCTTGTAGGTGCTGGGGGCGTGCGTGCGCAAGCGCCCCTGCCCGTCCCACCACAGCTCCTCCGACGTCACCCAGCCCAGCCCCTGGACGAAGGCGCCCTCCACCTGCCCCCGGTCGATGGCCGGGTTGATGGCGCCCGAACAGTCGTGCAGAAGGTCGGCGCGCGGGAATCGGTACTCGCCGGTCAGCGTGTCGACCAGCGCCTCCGTCACCGCCACCCCGCAGGAGAAGTAGAAGAAGGGGTGGCCCTCGCAGGTCTCGCGGTTCCACCAGATCTTCGGCGTCGCGTAATGGCCGGTCGCCGACAGCGGCACCCGGTTGAGGTAGGCGAGCCGGGCCACCTCCGGGAAGGGCAGCGCGTGGTTGCCGGCGAAGACCGCGTTGTCGCGGAACTCCACCTTGTCGGGTGTGGTGCGGCAGTGGGCGGCCAGGAAGTCGGCCAGCCGGCCCTTGATGGTGCGCACCGCCAGCCGCACCGCCTGCCCGTTGAGGTCGGTTCCGGCCGAGGCCGCCGTCGGCGGGGCGTTGGGCACCTTGTCGGTGGCCGAGGCCGTCACCTTCACCCGGCCGACGTCGATCTGGAACTCCTGGGCGGCGATCTGCGCCATCTTGGTGTGGATGCCCTGCCCCATCTCGGTGCCGCCGTGATTCACCTGGACCGAGCCGTCGGTGTAGACGTGGACCAGCGCCGCCGCCTGGTTCAGGTGCTTGACGGTGAAGGAGATGCCGAACTTCACCGGGGTCAGGGCGAGCCCCTTCTTCAGCACGGTGTGGCGGGCGTTGAAGGCGTCGGCCTCGGCGCGCCGGCGGCGGTAGTCGCTGTCGCGCTCGATCTGGTCGAACAGCTCGGCCAGGATGTCGGCCTCCTCCACCCGCATGCCGTAATGGGTGAGGTCGCGCCCCGGCCCGCCGTAGAGGTTGGCCCGCCGCACGTCGAGCGGATCCCGGCCCAGCGACCGCGCGATGCCGTCGATCACCTCCTCGATGGCGATCACCCCCTGCGGCCCGCCGAAGCCGCGGAAGGCGGTGTTCGACACGGTGTGGGTCTTGCAGCGGTGGCCGGTGACCCGCGCCGCCGGCAGGTGGTAGGCGTTGTCGGCGTGGAACATGGCGCGGTCGACCACGCCGTTGGAAAGGTCGGGCGACATGCCGCAGCGGCCCGCCAGATCCATGTCCAGCCCCTGGATGCGCCCCTCCCCGTCGAAGCCGACGTCGTAGCGCACGAAGAAGTCGTGGCGCTTGCCGGTCATCAGCATGTCGTCGTCGCGGTCCAGGCGGAACTTGACCGGCCGCCCGGTGGCGTTGGCCAGCAGGGCGGCGATGCAGGCGATCTGCGCCGGCTGGCTCTCCTTTCCGCCGAAGCCGCCGCCCATGCGCCGGCACTGAACCGTGACCGTGTGCATGGGCCGCCCCAGCACCTTGGCCACGGCGTGCTGCACCTCGGCCGGGTGCTGGGTGGAGGAATGGACCAGAAGGTCGCCGTCCTCCCCGGGGATGGCGTAGGCGATCTGGCCCTCCAGGTAGAAATGGTCCTGCCCGCCCACCTCCAGCGTCCCCGACAGCCGGTGCGGCGCCGCCGCCACCGCCGCCGCGGCGTCGCCCCGCCGCATGGTCAGGCTGGGGGCGACGAAGGATTCGCGCTCCAGGGCCTCGCGCGCCGTCAGCACGGCCGGGCAATCCTCGTAGAACAGCGCGACGGCGCGGGCGGCGGCGCGCGCCTGGGCCAGCGTCCCGGCGGCGACCGCGACCACCGCCTGTCCGGCGTATTCGACCAGATCGGGGGCCAGCACCGGGTCGCCCGGCAGGATGGCGCCGATGTCGCCGTCGCCCGGCACATCGTCCCAGGTCAGCACCGCCTGCACGCCCGGCGCCTGCCGGGCCGGCGCCAGATCCATGCCGAGGATGCGGGCGTGCGCCCGGTCGGACAGCCGGACCGCCGCGTGCAGGGTGCCCGGCAGCTCCGGAAGGTCGTCGATGTAGGCGGCGGTGCCGGTGACGTGCTTGCGCGCGCTCTCGTGGGCCAGGGGGGTGTGGACGCCGCCGGCGATGGGGCGGATGGGAGGCGCGCTGCCGTCAGCCATGGGCGGCCTCCAGCGCGTCGTCACCGGCGCCGGCGCCGTGCAGGACGAAGCGCAACAGCAGGTTCCCGGCGACCAGCCGGCGGTAGCGGTCGCCCGCCCTGAAATCGCTGATCGGCTGGAAGTCGCGGTCGAGCGCCGGCATGGCCTCGGCCACCGCCGCCGCCGTCCAGGGC
>JAEZHQ010000638.1 GCA_023416455.1 Pseudomonadota bacterium
TTTTCCGGGGGCGGGGGGCGGCGGGCGGGGGGGGGGCCGGCGGCGACTCGGGTGCGGCGGCGTTCAGCCGCGGCGCAGGTCGAGCGTCATGGGGAACTGCGGGTTGCGCTCCTCGGCAGGGGCGGCCATCGGCCCGGGCGTGTGCCCGAAGGGGAAGAAGCGCGCCAGCCGCCGTCCTTCCGCCTCGTTGGCGTTGACCGGGAAGGACTCGTAGTTTCGCCCACCGGGATGCATGACATGGTAGGTGCAGCCGCCGATGGAGCGTTCCGCCCACAGGTCGAGGATGTCGAAGACCAAGGGCGAATGGACCGGAATGGTCGGATGCAGGCAGGAGGGTGGCTGCCAGGCACGGTAGCGCACCCCGCCGACGAACTCGCCCTCGGTGCCGGTGGGGACCAGCGGCACCCGCCGGCCGTTGCAGGTGATGGCGTAGCGGGCGTCGGTCAGCCCGGTGACGCGCACCTGGAGCCGCTCCACGGAGCTGTCCACATAGCGCACCGCGCCGCCGCCGCCCGGCTCCTCGCCAAGCACATGCCAGGGCTCCAGCGCCATGCGCAGCTCCAGCGTCATGCCGCGCTGGCTGACCCGGCCATAGACCGGGAAGCGGAAGTTCATGTGCGGAGCAAACCACGATTCATCAAAGGGATATCCGACGTCGTTGAGATCCGACAACACGTCGGCAAGGTCCTGCTGCACGAAGAAGGGGAGCATGAAGCGGTCGTGCAGCTCGGTGCCCCAGCGGACCAGCCGGCCCTTGTAGGGCGTCTTCCAGAAGCGCGCGACGAGCGCCCGCATCAGGAGCTGCTGGGTCAGGCTCATTTCGGCGTGCGGCGGCATCTCGAAGGCGCGGAACTCGACCAGCCCGAGGCGTCCGCTGGCGCTGTCCGGCGAGTAGAGCTTGTCGATGCAGAACTCCGCCCGGTGGGTGTTGCCCTGGACGTCGGTCAGCAGGTTGCGCAGCACGCGGTCGACCAGCCAGGGCGGGCAGGCGCCGGAGGCGGCGGCCCGGTCGATCTGGTCGAAGGCGATGTCCAGCTCGTACAGCGTGTCGTCGCGGGCCTCGTCGACGCGGGGGGCCTGGCTGGTCGGGCCGATGAACAGGCCGGCGAAGACGTAGGACAGCGCCGGGTGGTTCTGCCAGTAGCCGATCAGGCTGCGCAGCAGGTCCGGACGGCGCAGGAAGGGGCTGTCCGCCGGGGTGGCGCCGCCCATGACCACGTGGTTGCCGCCGCCGGTGCCGCAGTGGCGGCCGTCGATCATGAACTTCTCGGCGCCCAGGCGCGACTGGCGGGCGTCCTCGTAGAGGGCGGCGGTGTTGCGCACCAGCTCGTCCCAGGAATGGGCGGGGTGGATGTTCACCTCGATCACGCCGGGGTCGGGGGTGACCGCCAGGCTGTTCAGGCGCGGGTCGCGCGGCGGCTGGTAGCCCTCGATCACCACGGGCATCTCCAGCTCGACGGCGGTCGCCTCGATCTCCGCCAGCATCGCCAGATAATCCTCCAGCGTGTTCATGGGCGGCATGAACAGGTGGATGCGGCCGTTGCGCGCCTCGCAGGTGAGGGCGGTGCGGACGATCCACCAGGCCGACTTGCCCTCCTCGGGCAGCTCGCTGCGCACCTCGGCCATGGCGCGCTGGACGTGGGCGCGGCGGCGGTCGCCGCGGTCGGCCCCGTCGCCGCCGGTCTCCGGCCGGGCGTGCTGGCGCAGCGGCACCCGGTTGGGCGGCAGCGGCGCGCGCTCCTCGAAGGGGTCGGTTTCCCAGGAGTAGGGATAATCCTGCGGGGCGACCCAGGGCAGGGAGCCCAGCGGCAGGCGGTAGCCGACCGGGCTGTCGCCCGGGGTCAGCAGCAGCCGTTCCTGGCGCAGCGGCCAGGCGCTGGACAGCCACACCGGCCCCTGCTGCGTCACCTTCCGGTTGATGGGCAGGGCGAAGCCCACCGGCTCGCCCAGGCCGCGGGCGAAGACGCGGGCCAGCCGCGCCCGCTCCTCCTTGTCCTCCAGCTTGCTGTCCAGCGGATCGACGTTGACCGGCAGCAGCGACTCGCGGCGCAGATAGTGCCAGGGGTCCTCGTAGGCGGCGAGCACCAGCGCGGGGTCGAGGCCGAGCTTGCGGGCCAGGGACACCAGGAAGGCGCCGGCGTCCTCGGTGGTGTGGCCGTAGTCGGTGTCCTCGCGCGCCAGCAGGTCGGCGTTGGCCCACAGCGCCTCGCCGTCGCGGCGCCAATAGACGGTCATCGCCCAGCGCGGCAGCGACTCGCCGGGGTACCATTTGCCCTGGCCGAAATGCAGCAGGCCGCCGGGCGCGAAGCGGCGCGCCAGCCGGTGCACGAGGTCGGCGGCCAGCTTGCGCTTGGCGGGGCCGAGGGCCGCGGTGTTCCATTCCGCCCCGTCCATGTCGTCGATGGACACGAAGGTCGGCTCGCCGCCCATGGTCAGGCGGACGTCGGCGGCTTCCATCTCCTCGTCGATGCGGTGGCCGAGCCGCTCGATGGCGCTCCACTGCCGCGGCGTGTAGGGCTTGGTGACGCGCGGGGCCTCGTAGATGCGGGTCACCGACATGGTGTGGCCGAACTCCACCTCGCACTCATCGACCAGACCGGCGATGGGGGCGGCCGAGGAGGCGTCGGGCGTGCAGGCCAGCGGAATGTGGCCCTCGCCGGCCAACAGGCCGGAGGTGGGATCGAGCCCGACCCAGCCGGCTCCGGGCAGGAACACCTCGGTCCAGGCGTGCAGGTCGGTGAAGTCGGCCTCCGGTCCCGACGGGCCGTCCAGCGCCTTCTGGTCGGCGGTGAGCTGGATCAGGTAGCCGGACACGAAGCGCGCCGCCAGCCCCATGTGCCGCAGGATCTGCACCAGCAGCCAGGCCGAATCGCGGCAGGAGCCGGTGCGCTTGCCCAGCGTCTCCTCGCAGCTCTGGATGCCCGGTTCCAGCCGGATGACGTAGCCGATCTCCCCCTGCAAGCGCTGGTTGACCGTGACCAGGAAGTCGATGGTGGGAACCGGCTCGCGCGGGATGGTGGCGAGGTAGGCGCGCAGGCGCGGCCCCGGCTCCTCCGTCTCCAGATAGGGGCGAAGCTCGCGCTTCAGCCACGGCTCGTAGTCGAAGGGCGCCTTGTTGGCCTTCTCTTCCAGGAAGAAGTCGAAGGGGTTGATGGCGGCGATTTCGGCGACGAGGTCGACCTCGACCGCGAACACGCGCGTCTTCTCCGGAAAGACGAAGCGCGCCTGGTGGTTCGACTGGGGATCCTGCTGCCAGTTGAGGAAATGCTGCTTCGGCGTCACGCGCAGCGAATAGCTGAGGATCGGCGTGCGGCAGTGCGGGGCCGGGCGCAGCCGGACGATCTGTGGACCGAGCGAGACCAGCCGGTCGTAGCGGTAGACGGTCTTGTGATTCAGCGCTACGTGGATCGCCATATATGCCCACCCGTTTGCTGCGAAAAGCGGAGGCGCGCCGGGAGCAAGCCGTCGCGCCGGTGGCGCACGTTATCACCGTTGCGGCCCTGCGGACAGGAGGGTGATCCCGGAAGGAGAGCGAACGCCGCCGCCGCTCCCATTCCGGCGGCCGCATGGCCGCCCGCCGCCCGCTTTGCCCGGTTTTCCCCGCGGCGCCTCTCCGCACAGCTGCATCCATCGCCTTTTTTTCGCGGCTTTCCGCGCGTATAAGGGGGGGCTGTATGATTGCGAATGAGTGGGCCGGCCGGCCTTGCCCTCGCGGGTGGCTGAGGCGGGGGGCCGGTCAAGGGGAAGGACAACAAGCGTGGCACGGTTGCGCCGGAGCCTTCGCCGATGAGCGGCGGCCTGTCATCGGGGACCCTCGGCATGGGTGGCGCCGGACGTGGCGTCGTCACAGGTAAATACTTTAATTTCAAGCCTCTGCCGCCGCCTGCTGATGTGTTGGGCAATCCGCTGGTGGTGCCCGGCCTGCCCACCCACAAGCTTCCCAAGGAGACCTGGCGCAGCCGGTTGCAACGCCATCTGGCGCGCTTCCACATCGGCAGCCAGTCGGCGCAGACCAAGCTGCGCTGGAAGGTGCAGGACACCATCACCTCGGTCATCGCCTCGGTGTCGCCGGCGGTGACCCTGGCGGCGGAAGGACGGTCGCCGATGCGCCGGAGCGCGGCCCGCGTTCCGGTGATCGTGGTGCGCCATCCCTACCATTTGCGGCATGTCTTTGAGATGATCCCTCAGCTCCCCAACGCCGTGGCGCCCGAGCGGCGGTTCCTGGAGCTGCTGATGGGCCGCCTGCTGCGCAGGTACGGCGAGCAGATGGGTTTGGTGAAGGGCAGCCCCTTCTCCTTTGAAAACGAGTCCCGCGAGTATTTTTTTGCCGGATTCAAGCTGGAGAAACAGATAAAGAAAGTCAATAATCCCGACGAACGCTTTGCCGCTCTGCAAGCAATTTATATAAATTACTTCCATGGTCGCAATTATTATTATTACGCGCTGCTGAGACGGGAGAAGCTGGCACCGGACAACAAGCTTTTCATGCTGTTTTCACGGGCGGTGTATTTCATGGCGCGCATCGACTGGAACGGCGAGCTGATGGAAAAGCCCAGCGCGCGGGCGCTGCCCAGCCGCGAGGAGATGATGTTCTTCGTCGAGCGTGACCGCACGGTGCTGACCCGCTACCGCAGCGACCAGGACTTCCAACGACAGATCAAGTCTGTTCTGGAAGCCTTTCCGGAATAACGATTTTCTGTGAGGACCCCGACCGCCGGCGGTCTCTCATACCGATGGCGCCAGATGGCTTCCACAAGCGCCATGGGTCCAATATCAGGCGGGCTCCAGGCGAAAGCGGACGGTGCCGCTCAGCCGCTTGCCCGGGGTTAGCGCGCACAGGCCGGAGTCCGGCTCGGCCGCCCGGTTGACGGCGTCGGTCATGTGGCTGACCGGCTCGACGCACAGATAGTCCTCGCCGCGCGGCGCGTATATGACCAGATGGCCGAATGGGCCGTCCGCCTGGATCGACAGGCGCCGCGCCGGGGCGCCGCCCGACGCCGGCCAGAGCAGGGTGGCGCGGCCGTCCCAGCCGGTGAAGCCGTTGTCCAGAACCGTCCGGTCCATCGCCACCCCCCGCGGGAAGGCCCAGGCGGCGGGAAGCGGCGTGCGTTCGCCCGGCAGCAGGGAGCCGTCGTTCAGCCAGACGCCGCCGACCCGTGCCGTCAGGACCGTGCCGGGCGGCTTGGGCAGATAGGGATGGAGGCCGATCCCGGCCGGCATGGGACCATCGCCCTCGTTGGTGAGGGCGATGGCGACGGTCAGCCCGTCCTCGTCCAGGGTGATGGTCTGGGTGGCGCTGTAGGCCCAGGGCCAGGCGTCGGCCGCGTGACGGAAGGCCAGCCGGACGGACGGCCCGGCGCGTTCCTCGACGGTCCAGTCCGCGGTCCAGCCGTGACCGTGGATGGCGTGCGGGCCGCCCATCGGATCCGGAGGCAGCCGCACCGCGCGCCCGTCGAACCGGAAGCGGCCGGCGGCGATCCGGTTGGAGTAGGGGATCAGCGGGAAGCAGCCCATGTCGATGGCCGACCCGCCGCGCAGCGCGCCGGCGGAGGCCGGGCGCACCAGCTCCACCGTCCCATCGGCCCCATGCCAGGCGAGGCGGGCGATGGAACCGCCGCGCCGCGGGCACAGCGTGCATTCCATGGCGCCGCGGCGCAGGGTCACGATGTCGTCGGCGTCGGCACCCATCTCGGCCCCCTCGCGGTCGGTCGCGCGCCGGGTATCGCACAGGCGGCGGGGGAAGGGAAGGGTATCGCCGCGCCACGGCGGAGCGGATATATACGGGCTGTTTACCGTACGGCGCCGACAATGCGCCCGCGCACCAACACCGCAGGGACAGCGTGTCCAAGCCGTTGCCAACCAGTCCGGCCACCCAGCCGCCCGGCCCGGGCGAGGAGGCCGACCTCTGCCACACCCTCGCCGACTTCCACGGCGCGCAGGGGCGGATGGTCATCGGCACCTGCCTGCGCTCCTACCTGGATCCGCTGGTCCTCACCCCCACCGAGGTGATCCACAACGGCCGGCTGCTGAAGGCGCTGCTGGGGCAGGGGCAGCTGGTGGAGAACGCCGCCGTCAAGGTGGCCATCGCCCAGGCCCGCAAGCCGGGCCAGGAGCAGCGGACCCGCCGGCAGGCCATCCAGGCGGCCATCGACGAGACCTCCGCCAAGGCGCGGGCGGCGCAGCTCGCCTTTGCCGCGCTGGCCCGGGGACGGTCGCCGGTGGAGGCGGTGCTGGCCTGCCCGCCGGGACGGTCGCCGACCGGCGACGCCGAGTACGACCTGCGCGTCGCGCTCAGCCTGGAGCTGGCGGAGCAGCGAACCTGGCCGGCGAAGCTCGACCGGCTGGTCCACCACCTCCAGACCGAGCGCAACGAGCGGCTGACGGCGGCGGCCGACGGGGTCGTCGGCGACATCCTCGCCTCGGTCGCCGCCACCCAGGAGCTGTTCGGCGCGGCCCTGCACCCCGGTCCGATGATGCTGCGGCTGTGCGACCTGCTGTTCGGCCGGATCGCCATGGACGCCAAGGGGCCGGGCGGCCTCGGAATCCTGAACGGCTGGTTCCGCCAGGGCCGGCTGCCGCTGGCCCGCGGCATGGTGCTGGACCGCATCCGGCGCCAGCTGCGCTCCTCCCAGCCGCTCGGCCGCGGGCTGCCGGAGGAGGCGGAGATCCTGCGCGCCCTGGTGGGCCAGCTCCTCACGCCCTCCGGCCTGCTGGGGGGCGGGCCGATGGCGGACGCGCTGACCCTGCGCTACGCGCGCCGGCTGGAGCAGGGCGGAGCCAGCGCCTACCGCCGCTCCCTCGTCGGGCTCAGCGAGACGGTGGGCGATCTCGTCGGCCGCATCCACTATCTGGCGGCCCTCTCCACCATGCCGGCCGCCGAACGGCACCTCGCCGAAATCGCCGACGCGCTCGACGCCGCGCTCGGCAACGAGCTGCTGGTGGAGAATCTGGTCCTGATGACGCCGGACACCGCGCTGGTGCGCAGCGCGCTGGACGGTGCGGTCGCAGCCCTGCACGCCTCGGCGCTGCCGGAGGCGGTGCGCGAGCGGATCGCCGGGCGCGCCGCCGGCGTCGTCGACGGCTTCGTCAAGCGTGGCCGCCTGGAGGCGCGGCTGCGCCAGAGCGAGCCGCTGCTGCGCCGCCGCACCGTCCGGATGGCGGAGATCGCCTGCTCCGGCCTGGTGCGCGAGGCCGGCGCGCTGCCGCTGCTGCGCCAGCAGATCCTGGAGATCGTCCGCCAGCCGCAGTTCCAGGCCGACCTCGTCGCCCGGCAGAACGACGAGGTGGCGCAGGCGGAGGTCCGCCGCCTGTACGAGCTGCTGGGCCGGCTTCACCAGACCGCGCCGGCTCCGAATCAGGGCGCGAC
>JAEZHQ010000121.1 GCA_023416455.1 Pseudomonadota bacterium
GCAGGAAGATCGGCCTCCCTCCCTCAGAGAAACCGATCCCCGCCTAGGCTACCTCGTCATCAACGCAACAGGGCGATGATGATCTGGACGGCCATGAGCGCAATCACCACTGCATCTACGGTGCTCATGGTGCCCCCTTTCTGCCGCGGGGCGTGGATTTCCAAGGAAGGCTGTCACCCCTAGAGCGGATCGCGTAAAATCGGAACCGATTTGAAGCGTGAATCCGCTCGCAAAACAAAGGCCTGGAGTTTCGTGCATTTCAGATTAAACGCACGAAACTCTAGCCAAGGCGCTTGATGTGGCTTCCATCAAGCGCCTTGGGTTCGAACCCCCGCGCACCCGTGCGCAGCACGGAGCGCGGGGCTCTTACGGCCAGCCTATGATACGGACGGCGCCTGAAGGCGTCGTCCGCATCACCCTATCGATCAATGCCATCGCATTGATCTGTCGGGTTTTACCGGCGGCGCTCAATGGAAGTGTTCATGCGCCGCCGGTAGGAGGGCTCGGAATGGTCCGACCACAGGTCGGAACCCTCCGGACATGGCATGAGCCGGAGGCCGTTTCCCCGCCCCGGAGTCCTCGCGGCTCCGGGGCACTTTTTTGTCACCGGGCGGCGTGGTCCGCCGTCACGAAAAAGCCCCGCCGAAGCGGGGCTTGATGCGGAGCCGGCGCGTTCCGCACCGCTGCCTCCTCGGGCATGCCCATCCCTGCCGGGCGCGCCGGACCCGCCCGCGCGCCGGGGTCTGTGCTCAGCGCCCGGGGCCGGTGCCTTTGCCGTCCTTGGCCGAGAAGCGGCCGACGTTGCCGAGCATCTGCTCAAGGAAGCCCAGTTCGCGGCCGGCCGTCGGGGTGGTGCGGCTGACCATCTCGATGTCCTGCCCGTTGCTTTCGTCGAGCTGCTTCACCTCGCGCACGACTCCGTCGTCGTCGAACTGCACGATGATGACTCGGCGTTCGACCACGCTGGGCTGGAAGAAGGCGACCTTCTCGGTCTTCTGGCCGATGTAGTACCAGACGTTGGTATCGAAGGTTCCGGCCGTGGTCGGGGTGCCGAGGATCATCGCCACATCCTCCCGCCGGCTCTGGCCCGCCTTGACCTCGGCGAGACGGTCCGGGTCGGTCAGGTTGCCGCGGGTTGCCACCACGGGCGAACAGGCGGAGACGGCGAGCCCGAGAAAGGCGATGGCGCACAGCGTCGAAGGGATCGATCTCGTCATGGTGCTCAGGCTATGATGGTGCGACGGGGCCGCGGCGCTCTGCTCAAGCCGTGCTCGCCCCACAATGCCGGGACCATCGCACCCTGCGGTTTGTCCTGTCAACGAAACTCCGAGCGAGAGAGAAACCGTGCTCGACCGCCTTTTTCGGCGCCGCCGCGAGGCGCTCGCCGTCGCTGAATTCTTTGTGACGATCGTGGATCAGGCCCGCCACCCGGCCTTCTACCGTGACCTCGGCGTTCCCGACACGCTCGACGGCCGCTTCGACATGGTGGTGCTTCACGTCTTCCTGGTGATGCGCCGCCTGAAGGGGCAGGGGCCGGCCGCCGCCGAGCGGTCGCGCCGGCTCTACGAAGCGATGATCGACAATTTCGAGAAGTCTCTGATGGAGATGGGGGTGGGCGACACCGGCATCGGCCGTCGCATCAAGACCATGGCGCGCGGCATGGCGGGGCGGATCCAGGTCTATGACCGCGCCCTGGCCGAATCCGACGACCGCGCGCTGGAGGTGGCGCTCGACAACAACCTCTATGGCACCGTGCCCGACGTCGATCCGGCCCATCTTGCGGCTCTGGTCGGCTATGTCCGGCGCGAGGCGGCGGGGCTGGAGGCGCAGGCGCTGGAGCGTCTGCTGGCCGGCGAGATCCGCTTCGGCGAGCCGCCCCGGCCGGCGGCGTCCGGCACGCCCGCGGTGCGGTAGCCCGGCCGCGCCGGGGCTTGCCTTTCGCCGCGGCCGGATTCATGTGATACCAGGACGCATGCGGGAATCCGCCGGGCGCCGTCGGCCGATGCCCCTTCGCCCGTGCCGCTGCCCTGCGCGCGGGGCGGTGCGGCCGTGGAAGTGTCCGGGCGCCGGCCGTATGATGGGTCGATACGACAGGAAGGCCGGCAACGCGGGGGCGAATCCCGCCGCGCCGCCGCGACAGTTGAGGATAGCACCATGCACCAAGCCGCCGAGCCCGCACCGGAGTTCTCGCGCATCGTCCGGGCCGACGCCGTCCACCGCGGCGAGGTGGTGGAGACCATCGAGGCGACCGAGGCCGAGCGCAAGGCGCTCGCCGAACGGTTTGAGCTGGAGGCCATCGGCAGCCTCAGGGCAACGCTGCGGCTCCGTTCGGTGCGCGGCGGCAAGATGGTGCGCGTCACCGGCGAGCTGGAGGCCGAGGTGGTGCAGACCTGCGTGCTCACGCTCGACCCGGTGCCCGCCCGCGTGGCGGAGAGCTTCGGCGCCCTGTTCGCGCCGGAGTCGCTGATCCCCAAGCCCGAAGATGAGATCGACATCGACCCTTTCCTGTCCGACGAGGACAGCCCCGAGCCGATGAGCAACGGCCGGATCGACATCGGCGAGCTGACAGCGCAGCACCTGTCGCTGGCCCTCGATCCCTACCCGCAAGCCGAGGGCGCCGCCTTTCCCGGCTTCTCCGAGGACAGCGGGGAGGAGGCGGAAGGGGAGGAGGAGGGACCCGCGGCCGCGGCCGGGGTACCGAATCCGTTCGCCGCCCTGGAGCGCCTGAAGCATCGGAATTAAGGGCGGAACGGGCTTGCCCTGCGAGGGCATTTGCCTTATTGAATGCCGCTCGCGTCAGGCGGCCCCTTGCCGGGCCGCCTTTTCCAATGAAGAGAGTTCACGGCTATGGCTGTTCCGAAGAAGAAGACCTCCAAGTCGCGCCGCAACATGCGTCGTTCGCACCACGCGCTGCCGACCGCGGCGTTCAACGAGTGCCCGAGCTGCGGCGAGCTGAAGCGCCCGCATCATGTCTGCGGCTCCTGCGGCCAGTACGACCAGCGCGAAGTGGTTCAGAACGCTCCGGCGGCCTGACGGCGGTCCGGCCGGCCGCCCCTCGTCCAGCCAGGGAGCTTAACCGCGGTGAGCCAGCGCCTGACCATCGCCCTTGATGCCATGGGCGGCGATCACGCACCTGATGCGGTGGTTGCCGGGGCGGACATTGCCCGCGAGCGCCACCCCGGCGTGCAGTATCTGCTGTTCGGGGATGCCGCCCGCATCGAACCGCTGCTCGCCCAACGGCCCGCCCTGAAGGCCGTGACCGAGGTGCGCCATACCCCCGAAGCGGTGGCCGGCGACGCCAAGCCGTCGGTCGCGCTGCGCGCGGGGCGCCGGTCGAGCATGCGGCTTGCCATCGACGCGGTCGCCGACGGTCAGGCGGCCTGCGTGGTGTCCGCCGGCAACACCGGCGCCCTGATGGCCATGGCCAAGTTCGTTCTGAAGACGCTGCCGGGAATCGAACGGCCGGCGATCGCCTCCTTCTTCCCGACGGAGCGCGGCGAGAGCGTCATGCTCGACCTCGGCGCCAACACCGAGTGCACGTCGGAGAATCTCGTCCAGTTCGCGGTGATGGGCGCGATCTTCGCGCGCACCGCCCTGGGGCTGAACGAGCCGACGATCGGCGTGCTCAACATCGGGTCGGAGGAGGTCAAGGGCAACGAGGTGGTGCGTGCCGCCGCCGCGCGCCTGCGCGACATGCCGCTGCCCGGCCGCTTCCACGGCTTCGTCGAAGGGAACGACATCTGCGGCGGTGCGGTGGACGTGATCGTCACCGACGGCTTCACCGGGAACGTCGCGCTGAAGACCGCGGAAGGCACGGCCAAGCTGTTCACGGAGTTCCTGCGCCGCAGCTTCCAGTCGTCCTGGGCGGCGCGGATCGGCTACCTGTTCGCGCGCGGGGCGTTCAAGCGGCTGAAGCAGCGCATCGACCCGCGCCGCTACAACGGCGCCATGTTCCTTGGCCTGCGCGGCGTCTGCGTGAAGAGCCATGGCGGAACCGACGCGATCGGCTTCGCCAACGCCATCGACGTGGCCTTCAATCTGGCGGCGAACGGCTTCAACGACCGGATCAAGGAAGAGGTGCAGCGCCTTGGCGGCGGCAACCCTCTTCCCGACACCAAGGCGGCGGCGGTCTGAAATCATGGTCAAGCGTTCCCGGATCCTCGGCTGCGGTTCCTACCTGCCCGCCAACGTCGTGACCAACCACGACCTGGAATCGCGGGTTGACACCACCGATGCGTGGATTGTCCAGCGCACCGGCATCAAGTCGCGCCACATCGCGGCCGAGGGCGAGCTGACCTCCGACCTGGCCGTCGCCGCGGCGTCCCGCGCGCTTGAGCACGCCGGGGTGGAGGCGGGGAGCATCGACTGCATCGTGCTCGCCACCACCACGCCGGACAACACCTTCCCGGCCACCGCCACCAAGGTGCAGGCGGCGCTGCGGACCCGCGGTTTCGCGATGGACATCCAGGCGGTGTGCGCCGGATTCGTCTACGCGCTGTCGGTCGCCGACAACTTCATCCGCTGCGGCCAGGCGAACCGCGCCCTGGTGATCGGGGCGGAGACCTTTTCGCGCCTGCTCGACTGGGAGGACCGCACCACCTGCGTGCTGTTCGGCGACGGCGCGGGGGCGGTGGTCCTGGAAGGCCACGAGGGCACCGGCACCGCCAGCGACCGGGGGGTCCTGTCCGCGCACCTGCATTCCGACGGCGCCCATTACGGCCTGCTCTATGTGGACGGCGGCCCCTCGACGACGGGGACCACCGGGCACGTGCGCATGCACGGCCAGGACATCTTCCGTCACGCGGTGAGCAAGCTGTCGGCGGTGGTGGAGGAGGCCCTGGCCGCCAACGGGCTGGAGCCTTCGGCGGTCGACTGGCTGGTGCCGCACCAGGCCAACCAGCGCATCATCGACGGCATCGCGCGCAAGCTGAAGCTGTCCTCCGACAAGGTTGTGCTGACCGTGGACCGTCACGGCAACACCTCGGCCGCCTCGATCCCGCTGGCGCTCTGCGAGGCGGTGCACGACGGGCGCGTGAAGCGCGGCGACCTCATCCTGATGGAGGCCATCGGCGGCGGGCTCAGCTGGGGCTCCGCCCTGGTCCGCTGGTGAGACCCCGCGCCGCCCCCCGCGGATGCCCCGGGGGTGCGGCAAGCTTTTGAATTGACGGGTTTCTTCGAGCAGACTACGGTTTTTCCCCTATGGTTGCGGGGGGAGGCGAACCATGTCCCAGAACACCGTCACGCGTGCCCAGCTCAGCGAAGCCGTCTACCAGGAGGTCGGGCTGTCGCGCAACGAATCCGCCGATCTCGTGGAAACCGTGCTGGATGAGATTTCCGACGCTCTGGCGCGCGGCGAGATGGTCAAGATTTCATCCTTCGGAAGCTTCCAGGTTCGCCAGAAGGGGCAGCGCGTCGGCCGCAACCCCAAGACGGGCGAGGAGGTGCCGATCCTGCCGCGCCGGGTCCTGGTGTTCCGCGCCAGCCATGTCCTCAAGAACCGCATCAACGAGGTCCAGGGCGCGGCCGATACGCCGGCGGCCCGGGTGAAGGCCGTCTCCTGATTCCCGCGACGCGCAAGGCCCTTCCGGCATGAGAACGCACGGCACCGTGAAATCGGCCACGGCGTTCCGCACCATCAGCGAGGTTTCCACCGAGCTGGACGTGCCGCAGCACGTCCTGCGCTTCTGGGAAAGCCGCTTCCCGCAGCTCCGCCCGCTGAAGCGCGGCGGCGGGCGCCGCTATTACCGACCGGAGGACGTCGAGCTTCTGCGGCGAATCCAAAGCCTGCTCTACCGGGAAGGATACACCATCAAGGGCGTCCAGCGCCTTCTGACGGAAGCCCGGGGGGCTGCCCTGGAGGAGGGCGGCGGCCAGGCCGACGGGGCCGGGACGGGCGAGGAACCGGCGGTCGAGGATTCGGCGGGCGAGGAATCGGTGAATGAGGGCTCCCCGAACGAGAGGCCGTGGGACGAGGACGGGGAGGGCGGGATTCGCCGCGCCATGTCCCCCGGCGCGGTCGGGTCCGCCTCGGCGGCGCGGCCGGAATCGGCGGATGACACCGCCACGGTTACGCCGGCGGCGGGTCTGCCCGCACCGCTCCGCCAGGAGATCGCGCACGTTCTGGATGAGTTGAAAATCATTCGGTCGATGCTCTCGGAGGAGGCAAAAAATCGTTGAAAAAAGTTCACGGGAACCATTGCGCCGGCCGCAGGTCGCGGCTATAGTCCCGCTCCCTTCCGGAACAAGGGCGGTCCGTCAGACGGAGCGTAGCGCAGCCTGGTAGCGCATCAGACTGGGGGTCTGGGGGTCGCAGGTTCAAATCCTGTCGCTCCGACCAAAAACGGACCTAGTTCCAAGGGGTTGACGGCGGCCTTCGGGCCGCCGTCAACGTTTTGTCAACGTGTCGTCCACATCAACGGGGTATTGGGCGCTCGAAATCGGAGCACCGAATGGTGCCCCGCAACCGACGCAGCCCGAGCCCGTCACGCCCCCGCCGGCCGCGCCAGGGCGGCCATGGTCTCCCACACCTTCCGGGCCGCCTCCGGGCCGGCCCGGTTCCAGGCCGCCATCAGGGCGTTGACCTGATCGGTCGTCACGTCGTCGGCGTGGGCGGGCGGCGTGACCTTCCGGCGCTGCCGCGCCGCGGCGACCTCATCCACCTTGGTCGCCTGCTGGTCCGGGGCGGCGCGGGCGATCTCCAGCAAGGCGGACTGGTTGTTGCCAAGGCCGGCGGCGCGGGCTGCCTCCTTGGCCTCGTCGGTGATGGTGGTGATCTTCATGGCGCGCTGAGCCTCGGTGCGGTTGATGCCGATGCTGCTGAGCTCCCGGACGGCGGCGTTGATGCCGCCTTTGGGGCGCCCCTCGCCACTCCGCCCTCTGGCGCTGAGTTTCGGCGCAACTTGCGCCGAAACTCCCTTGGCTTCGGTCAGCCGAACCCATTCCGCGATGTGCTCCGCCCGCTCCAGCACGGTCAGTTCCGTCCGGTGCACGAGCGTGCGGGGGCCGGGATGGTGGTCATGTCGATGGCGCGGGCACCAGATCCGCCAAGAAGCCGCGAAGCCGGGTCAGCGCCTCCACCTCCATGCCACTGGTGCCGGCGGGCATGCCGGTCTCCGGGCACAGCAGCCGGTCCAGCACGGCGAGCCCATCGGCGAGCGTCTGTGGCGGGGTGGTCAGGACGGCACAGCCGATCCGGTTCCACTCGTCCGACAGTTCGTTCCGCCGGGTCTCGCTCCCCGAGTCCTCCCCCTCGATGGCAGAGCAAGCCCGGAGCAGCTCGCGCGCCCTCTCGGCGGCCTCGGTGAAAGTCATGCCCAGGGCGGGGATGATGCTGGAAGGCAGAGTCGTGGTATTCTCGGAATCAGCCATGATCCAAGCTCCGTGTAGCTGGGTGGTGGTTAGGCCGGGCCGGGAGGGTAGGATCTCCCGGTTCGGCCGATTGATACGTTTTCGGATGACTGGTACGATAACTGGGATTGCCTTACCAGACAACCGAAATCGTATGGAGTGTCCGATTTGCTGCCCGTCCAATTGGAGATGGCCCTTGCGGCCCTTGGCTGGGGAAATCGCGATCTTGCCGCCGCAGCGGTGGTATCCCCCGACACAATCGCCCGGTTCAAGCGGGGTGAGGCGATCAAGCCTCGTACGTTGGGCGCGATCCGTTCCGCCCTCGAATCGGCCGGCGTCGTGTTCGTCCCGGCCGGTCCCTATCAGGGCGATGACGGGCCGGGCATCCGGCTGAAGAAGGGCCTTAGCCTTGAGGAGATGCTGTCTTAATCGTGGGCTTCCGGCTGGCATTGCCGCTCGCAAAGCGCACTTCGCGTTCGTTCCCAGAGGGGCGGAAACCGGCTGCCCCTCTGGCCGCTCTTACTCGGCGCGCACCAGCGCGTCGGTGATGATGTCCCTGTAGCGTTCATCGGCCGACAGCCGCTCCGCCACCGAAGCCGCTGGCTCTCGTCCAGGTGCCGCCGGGTCAGATTGAGGGAGACGACGAACGCGACCATCTCGTCGGCCGAGCCCTCGTAGAGCCAAGCATGCACTCGCCTGGAGGGTGTGGAAAAGATGCGATATACTCGACAACCTCACGGTGAGGAGCAAGAGCATGGCAATCAAGCTACCCGATCATGGCATTCCGCTGTCCTATTTGAAAGAGGAACGCCGCCAGCTTGTTGAGAGCTTGGCCGATCTTGCCCACCCGCCCACCGCGAAGCAGATCCAGGAGATCGCAGCGATGCATCTCGCCATTCTGGCCGCTGAAGCGGTGATCGCCGAGAAGGATGCGGAGACGCGCTGACTTCGGGGCGGCCCATATCCCTCTGTCAGCCGTACCCACATCCGCGATGTGCTCTGCCCGCTCCCGCACGGTCAGTTCGTTCCGATGCAGGTTCTTGGCGATTTTCCACAAGTGTGCGTCGGTCTCGTCGCCGTTATTGGGCCGTTCCGCCCGCAGGCTTCAGCCCAGCGGCCACGGCGGCACAGGCAAGGGCAACGACACGGCTGATCGGCCGGTCGCCAGCCTCCCACATCTGCACTGCCCGGACGGTGGTCTCGAACGCATCGGCAACGTCCTGCTGTTTGAGCTTCAGGCCCTTGCGCCAGGTCTTGAACTCTTCGGGGGTCATGCTAACCTCTGCCGTTAGGAGGTGATGCGCCCTGCGCTTCCTGAAGGCGGGACCGGTTTCCCGGCCCCGCCCGTTGTGGTCTTACCTATCCTGGTCCGTGTTGAAGCCGGCCTCGAACTCCAACTTCACCCGGAACCAGAAGCGGCGGAGCCACTTCAGGAGCTTTTTCACTGCGCATCACCTCCTTTCAGTCGGTGGGGACCATCCCCGTCCGACACCCAGAATGTACCCGAACAAAGTTCGAGCGCCAACGCTAAATCTGAACTTTGTTCGTCTCATTTTTGCTCCGCCCGGCCTTCTGCCGTGGCCGCACCCGCTCACACGAACAGCAGCCCATCCGGCCGATCCGGGCAGCCAGAATCAGACGAAGAACTCTTCGTCGGGCACGTCGAGGTCGTAGATCGAGCCGCCCCTGCCGTCCCCGTGCTGCGCCAGCGACACCGCAATGGCGCACGCCACGGCCCCGTCGATCCGCTCGCGCGCCTTGCCCTTGCTGAACAGCCGGTTGCCGGCGCGGTCGGTCTCCACCTGGATGTTGTCGAAGCACCAGCGCAGCACCTCATGCCCGCCGT
>JAEZHQ010000192.1 GCA_023416455.1 Pseudomonadota bacterium
GCAAGACCCACCTGATGCACGCCATCGCCTGGCAGATCCGCAGGAACGACCCGAACCGCAAGGTGATCTACCTGTCGGCGGAGAAGTTCATGTACCAGTTCATCCGCGCCCTGCGCTTCAAGGACACCATGGCCTTCAAGCAGCAGTTCCGCTCGGTGGACGTGCTGATGATCGACGACGTGCAGTTCATCAGCGGCAAGGACTCCACCCAGGAGGAGTTCTTCCACACCTTCAACGCCCTGGTCGACCAGAACCGGCAGGTCATCATCTCCGCCGACAAGAGCCCGTCCGACCTGGAGGGCATGGAGGAGCGGCTGCGCTCGCGACTCGGCTGGGGCCTCGTCGCCGACATCCACCCGACCACCTACGAGCTGCGGCTCGGCATCCTCCAGGCCAAGGCGGACGCGCTGAACGCCGCCATCCCGCTGAAGGTGCTGGAGTTCCTGGCGCACAAGATCACCTCCAACGTGCGCGAGCTGGAGGGGGCGCTCAACCGGATCGTCGCCCACGCCGAGCTGGTCGGCCGCGCCATCTCGCTGGAGTCGACCCAGGAGGTGCTGCACGACCTGCTGCGCGCCAACGACCGCCGGGTCACCATCGACGAGATCCAGAAGCGCGTGGCGGAGCATTTCAACATCCGGGTCGCCGACATGCATTCGGCCCGCCGCGCCCGCGCCGTGGCCCGCCCGCGCCAGGTCGCCATGTATCTGGCCAAGCAGCTGACCGCCCGCTCCCTGCCGGAGATCGGCCGCAAGTTCGGCGGGCGCGACCACACCACCGTCATGCACGCCGTGAAGAAGGTGGAGGAGCTGCGCGCCTCCGACCCCGCCTTCGCCGAGGACGTCGAGCTGCTGCGCCGCATGCTGGAGAGCTGATCGGGCGCCGCCGGCAGGACGGCCGCCCCCCATCCCATCTCCCTTGGGCCATGGACGCGCCGCGGCGATCTCGGGCAGAGTCGGGGCTGCACGGCGGGACCCCGCGGAGGCTCCCTCCGGCTCAACGACACGAAAAGGGGGGAGAGAGGGCGCCATGACCCAGTCCAACGAACGGTCGTCGAGCGCGCGGACCCAGCGCGCCGCCAGGAGCTTCACCCGCCGCACGCTGCTGCAAGGGGCGGCGGCCGTCGCCGGGGCCGCCGCCGCCGGCCCATGGATCCTGCGCGAGGGCCGCGCCGCCTCCGGTGTCGTGAAAATCTTCTCCTGGGCCGGCTACATCAGCCCGGACATGCTGGCCGACTTCGAGAAGAAGACCGGCATCAAGGCGGTGCTGACCGAGTACGGAACCAACGACGAGCTGCTGAACCAGCTGAAGGCGACCGGCGGCGCCGGCTTCGACATCATCCACCCGACGGTGGACCGTGTGCCGAACCATGTGGAGTTCGACCTCGTCCAGCCGCTCGACGAGTCGAAGGTGAGGTGGGACGGCTGCCTGGCCTCGGCGGTCGAGGGCTCGGCCGGCATGGGCGGCGTGGTCGGGGCCAAGCGCTACTTCGCGCCGGCCGACTGGGGCACCGAGGCGCTGGCCTACGACATGGACAAGGCCCCGCTGACCTACGGCAAGGCCGGCTACGGCGACGTCTGGAAGCCGGAGCACGCCGGCAAGGCCACCGTGCGCGGCCACTCCGCGCTGATCGGCATCGGCCTGTGGATGGAGAGCGAGGGCAGGCTGCCCCACCCCCTGCGCGAGCAGTTCAAGGACGAGGCGAAGGCCCGGGCCAACTTCGACGCCATCCTGGCGGTGGCGGCCGGCGCCAAGAAGGCGGTCGGCCAGTTCTGGGCCAACGAGAACGAGGCCCAGGGCGCCTTCCGCACCAACGGCTGCATCATCGGCCAGACCTGGGACTCCACGGCGGTGGCGCTGCGCAAGGAAGGGCTGCCGGTCCGCTTCCTCGCCCCCCGGGAGGGGGCGCTGGCCTGGATGGAGGGCTTCGCCATTCCCCGGCAGGCGGAGAACCCGGAGCTGGCCTACGCCTGGATCAACTGGTTCTACACGCCGGAGGCCGGCGCGCTCTACACCAACCACGCCGGCATCTCCAGCACGGCCGTTGGGGCGGAGGCGCACCTGTCCGACCTGAACAAGCGCTTCTTCGCCGACGCCTATCCCGGCGACGCGCTCCAGAAGCTGTGGTGGTGGCCGATCCAGGACGCCTGGTACGTCTCCATCCGCAACGAGTACCAGGACCGCTTCCTGGCGGCGTGACGGCGGCCCCCCTCCGGCGTCCGCGGGGACGCCGGAGGGCCGGGCAGCGGGCAGGGGAGAGCATGAGCCAGGACGTCCAGCTCGATGGCGTGACCATGCGGTTCGGCGCCGTCACCGCGGTCCGCGGGGTGACGCTGACCATCCGCGCGGGGGAATTCTTCAGCGTCCTCGGCCCGTCGGGCTGCGGGAAGACCACCCTTCTGCGCCTGATCTCCGGCTTCATGGAGCCGACCGAGGGGGCGGTGCGCATCGGCGGGCGCGACATGCGCGGGATCGGCCCGAACCGCCGCCCGACCGCGCTGATCTTCCAGAACCTGGCGCTGTTCCCGCTGATGACCGTCGCCGAGAACATCGGCTTCGGTCTGGAGGTGCGCGGCGTCCCCGCCGCCGAGCGGCGGCGCCGCGTCCAGGGCCTGCTCGACCTCGTGGACCTGCCCGGGGCCGGCGGCAAGCGGGTCGGCGACCTCTCCGGCGGGCAGCGCCAGCGCATCGCCATCGCCCGCGCGCTGGCGGTGGAGCCCTCCGTCCTCCTGCTCGACGAGCCGCTGTCCGCCCTCGACCTCAAGCTGCGCCAGCGCATGCGCGCCGAGCTGCGCGCGCTCCAGCAGCGCACCGGAGTCACCTTCGTCTACATCACCCACGACCAGGGCGAGGCGCTGACCATGTCCGACCGCATCGGGGTGATGGCCGGCGGGGTGCTGGAGCAGGTGGGCGACGGGCGGACCATCTACGACCATCCGGAGACCGCCTTCGTCGCCTCCTTCGTGGGGGAGACCAACCGCTTCCCCGGCACCGTCGCCCTGGCCGACCCGGACCGCGCCGCCCTCGACACGCCCTTCGGGCGGCTGGTCGGCCGCAACCCGCGCGGCCTGCGGCCGGGCGACCGCGCCGCCCTGTTCGTCCGCCCGGAGCGCCTCGCCTCCGGGGCGGCGGCCGACAACGTGCTGGAGTCGCGCGTCACCCGCCGCGACTTCGAGGGACCCGTCGTCAACGCCTTCCTGGAAGGCGGCATCGCGATCCAGCTTCCGCACCGGGACGACGAGCCCGTCCTCGTCCCCGGCGAGCCGGCCCGCGTCGCCTTCCGCGCCGAGGACGCCGTCGTCCTGCCGACCCAAGGTGACGCATGATGCCGTTTCGAAAGAACCGTTGCGGCCAGCCGTGGGGGGCATCCGACGGCCGGTCCCGCCCGACCGCGCCCCCCTCCGTCGCAGCCCGCCCGCGATGAGCGGGGTCCTGCGCCGCTACGGGCCGGTTTTGACCGGGCTCATCCTGCTCGCCGTGGCGCTGTGGCTGGTGCTTCTGGTGGTGCTGCCGCAGCTCCTCATGGTCGACTTCTCGTTCCGGCCGTCGCTTCCGCCGTCCCGCCAGGGCGGGCCGGAGGACGGCTACACGCTGCGCAACTACGCGACGCTGTGGACCAACCGGATCCATCTCGCCATCTTCCTGAAGACGATCTGGGCCAGCAGCCTCGTCACCCTGATCACGCTGGCGGTCTGCTACCCGGTCGCCTTCCATCTGGCGCAGGTGGCGCCGCGGCGGCGGGTGCCGGTCCTCGTCCTCATGCTGGTCGTCCCCTTCTGGGTCAACGAGCTGCTGCGCACCTTCGCGTGGTACATCATCCTCGCCTACAACGGGCCGCTGAACGCCCTGCTGCTGGGGCTGGGGATCACCGACGAGCCGCGCCGCCTGCTGGGCGGCGACACCGGCGTCATCGTCGGCATGGTCTACGTCTACATCCTCTTCATGGTCTTCCCCATCGCCAACGCCATGGAGTCGCTCGACCGCAACCAGATCGAGGCGGCCCGGGACCTGGGCGCCGGCCGGCTCCGCATCCACCGCCGGATCGTCATCCCCCACGCCAAGCCCGGCATCGCCGTCGGCTGCGTCATGACCTTCATGCTGGCGGCCGGCAGCTACGCGGTGCCGGCCCTGCTCGGCGGGCCGCAGAGCCGGTGGTTCACCGAGGTCATCTACAACTGGTTCTTCGAGGGCGGGAACTGGAACCAGGGGGCGGCCTACGCCTTCATCCTGCTGGTCCTGTGCATCGGCTTCATCCTGCTGATGATGCGCCTGTTCCGCGTCGGCCTCACGGACATCGCGAAATGACCGCCGAGCGCTTCCGCCGCTGGCTGACCGGCGCCTATCTCGTCCTGTTCTTCGGCTACCTGTTCCTGCCGCTGGGCGTCATGGCGGCGGCGACCTTCAACAGCAGCCGCTTTCCCACCGTCACGCCCTGGCTGGGCTTCACGCTGTCCTGGTTCGCGGCCCTGTGGGCCGACCAGCGCATGTGGGCGGTGCTGGGCACCAGCCTGCTGGTCGCCGCCGGGGTCATCCTGGTGGCGGTGCCGCTGGGGCTGGCGGCGGCGCTTCTTCTCGACCGGCTGCACGGGCGGGCGCGGACCTTCCTCTACGCCGTGATGGTCTCGCCGCTGCTGACGCCGGGGGTGATCGTCGGCATCTCCACGCTGGTGTTCTGGCGGCAATGGTTCGGCGTGACCGGCGGCCTGTTCCTCACCATCGTCGCCCAGTCCAGCTTCATCGCGGCCTACGCGATGCTGCTGTTCCTGGCCCGGCTGCAACGCTTCGACCCGACGCTGGAGGAGGCGGCGCTCGATCTCGGGGCCACCCACGGGCAGGTGTTCCGGCGGATCACGCTGCCCTACCTGACGCCGGCCATCCTGTCGGCGGCCTTCCTCGCCTTCCTGCAAAGCGTCGAGAACTACAACACGACCCTGTTCGTGCGCGGCCTCGACACCACGCTGACCGTCTACATCGCCACCAAGGTGCGCACCGGGCTGACGCCCGCGGTCAACGCGCTGTCGCTGGTCCTGATCGCGCTGACCGTCGCCGGGGCGGTGGTGTACGAGATCCTGCGCCGGCGCGACGCGCGCCGGCTGGCGGTCCCGGCCGCGGAAGGGGGCGATGCGCGCGGGCGGGGGTGACCCGTCCCGCTCGGCCCTCATCCTCAGCCAGCGTCCTCAGCCAGCGTCCTCAGTCCTCGTCTTCGTCGGCGTCGGCCTCGATCTGCGAGGCAAGATCGCGCAGCATGTCGATGACGTCCTCGTGGCTGGTCTCGTCCACGGCGGCGTTCACGGCGGCCTCGATCATGGCAACGGCGATGTAGGGGCCGAGCGGGCCACCCTCCTTGATCGCCTCGTCCAGATGCTTCTCGGCGATCGACAGGGCCTTCTCGAACAGGGCCTCGGCCGTCTGGTTGGTGCTGTCCTTGCTCATCACGGGGTCCGTTGCGGGTGGTGGTCCGAACTCCTATAACACCGCCCTGCGACCATTGGCGCGCCAATTCGGCCCGGCGGCGCGAATTACGGCCATGCCCAGGCTTGCTCCGTCCGGCGCCACCCGCCACATTCGGCGGGCCGACCACGGACCGGACCATGACCGACCTGACCACCGACCCCGCCGTCGCTCTGGCGGATCCCGCCACCCACCGCTTCTGGACGGAGGAGCGCGTGCGCTTTGCCGACCTCGACGCGCTCGGCCACGTCAACAACAACGCCATCGGCGTCTATTTCGAGCAGCTCCGGCTCGGCCTCATGGAGGCCTGCGGCGGCCTGCGCGACGACGACCCCTGGACGATCGTGCTGGCGCGCAGCCTGATCGAGTTCAAGGCGGAGATTCGCTACCCCGCCACCGTCCGGCTCGGCCTGCGCGTGCTGAGGGTGGGCAACACGTCGGTTCGGGTGGGGGCCGGGGTGTTCCTGGGGGATCTCTGCGTCGCCACCCAGGACGCCGTCTGCGTCGTCGTCGACAAGGCCGCCCACCGCCCGACCGCCGTGCCGGCCGGCCTGCGCGACGCGCTGGCCCGCTACTGACCGAGGAGGCGCCGCCCGTGCCGACCCGCCGCACCGTCCTGACC
>JAEZHQ010000214.1 GCA_023416455.1 Pseudomonadota bacterium
ATAGGCGGCGCGCGGCCGCCCGGCCGAAAAGGCCAGGGCGACCGCGGCGTACCAGCCGGCTTCGATCACGAAGACCGCCGGCGGCAGGGCCAGCAGAAGCCAGCCCGGCGGGTCGGCGGGCAACAGCGCCGCGAAGATGCTGCCGTAGACGATGGCCGTCTTGGGGTTGCTGAGCTGCGTCGCCAGCGCGATGGAGAAGGACCGGAGAAGGCCGGCCGGCCGGCCGTCGGCGGTGGCCGGAACGGTGACCGGACCGGCGGCGCCCCGCCAGATCCGCAGGGCGAGGTGGAGGAGATACAGGCCGCCGGCCAGCTTCAGGCCGGCATACAGCCAGCCCACCTGATGCGGACGACGCCTTCAGGCGCCGTCCGCATCACCCTCGCGATCAATGCTATCGCATTGATCTGTCGGGTTTTACCGGCGGCGCTCAATGGAAGTGTTCATGCGCCGCCGGTATGAGACAGCAGGGCGTGCAGGCCGAGCAGCGCCAGCGCGGAGAACAGAACGCCCCCCACCCCCATGCCGAGCGCGGCGGCCAGTCCGGCCGGCCTGGACACGGCGATCGCCGTGCGGGCGACCAGGACGAAGCTCGGCCCCGGGTTGGCGGCCCCGACCAGAAGCGCCCCCAGGATGCTCAGCAGCGCGACGGAGGGTTCCATGGCCGGCTTCCCTTGCTGATGGCAGGAACCGGCAGCCTACCCCGGACACCGGCCGCCGTCACCGGCCGGACCGCCGCAGGGGGGTGCTATTCCGCGGCCGCCATCACGCCGGACGGTTTGCGCCGCCGGCTGCGCCGGGGCGGACCATCCTGCGGTCCCGAAGGGGGTGCCGGCGCTCCCTCGGGGACCAGGCCCAGGGTGCGGCCGATCTCGTCGGACGTCGGCCTGCGCCGGTAGGCCGCCACGTAGCGGTCCAGCGCGGCCAGGCAGTCGGCCAGCGTCCCCGCCCCCACCGCCTTGCAGTCCTCGAAGGCCTGCGGCTCGGGGCGGAACCAGTGGGTGATGTAGCACTCCTCGTGCCCGTTCAGGCTGAGGGTGAGGGCGAAGCGGCCCTCATGCCCGATGCGGGCGTGGGCCGCCCGCAGCCGGGCCCGGACCTCTTCGATGGTCATCGCTGTGCCGTCCTTCTCGATCAGGCCGCCTCTTCGAGCAGCCGTTCTTCCAACCGTCGGGCCCACGCGGCGTCACGGGCGAGCGACTCGATCACGGCGCGGGCCGGATCCGCCGTCTGCGCCGGGGTGTCGGAACGCAGCAGGGCGGACAGCCGCAGGGCCAGCGTCTCCGCCTCGGCCTCGACCCAGCGGGCGTAGGCCCGGCGCCGCGCCGCCCGGTCCCAGTACCAGCGGGGAAGCTGGGCGTGGGTCCGCTCCATCTCGCTCTCCCAGGCGCTCATGCGGAACAGCCCGCTGGGGGAGCGTTCGCCGCCGGATGCGCTCATGGCTCCTCTCTTTCCTTCGGGGACGGCTCCCCGGGCCGTCAGGCCGCCTCCAGGTCGTCGCCGCCGTCCTCGCTCTTGATGATCTCCGCCTTCTTCTGGGCGAACAGGCCGGTGATCCGGTGCTGCGCCGCCCGGTCCACGGTGCCGATCTCGCGAAGGCGCGTGCCGACGCCGGCCCGCCACACCTCCTCCAGATCCTCCAGGTCGAGGCACGCCTGGAGGCGCTTGCGCACCTCGGCCTCGAACGCCTCGATGGCGGCCGGCTGGAGGTCGGGATTGGCCTTGGCGGTGTAGAAGGCTTCCGCCTCCTCGCGGTACTTGCTGTCGTCGAACTGGCCCATGTGCACGTCGGCGGCCAGCCCGATCTGCACCAGGCATTTGCCGACCGCGTCGGTCATCGACATCTTGAAGCACTCGTCGTCCGGCGCCTCGATGCCGTTGCGGCGGCGCACCATCTCGGTGCCGCCCCATTGGGGGCCGGTGTAGCAGGTCTCGCCGGTCTCCGGGTCGCGGTACCAGACGCGGGCGCAGATGAAGACCATGCGCTCGGCGATGGTCCAGTCCAGCTGCTCGTACCCCCAGCCCTGGCCGACCGGCCCGAAGACCTCGGTCATCATCTGGAGCCGCCAGGTCGGGTCGATCTGCGTGCCGCGGAAGCCGCCGGTGCGGGTGAAGGGCTTGGTCGCCTTCGGATCGGTCCGCTTCAGGCGGTTCCAGATCCGCATGGTGTCGGGCCGGGCCGGGGCCGGCGCCGTTCCGGGGGCGGCGGCCTTCGGTTCGGCCTTGCTCTCGGCCTTCTCGGCGTCGGCCACGGTGTCGGTCTTGCTCATTCGTCCCATCGGTCGGTTCCCTTGCTCACACAGGTTTCCTCGTGTCCGGCCCCCCAGCCGCCGCTGAGGACGGCCTCCAGGCTGGGTCCCGCGGCGCCCGGCCCGGTCATCCCCGGCGGCTCCCAGGGTTCGGCCCGCTCCAGCGCCCGCCGTGGCGGAGCGCCGTAGCGGAGCGACAGGCGCCCCTCGCGGTCGCGGGCGAGGTGGAGCCCGCCGGCCGGCCCGTCGCCGGCCACGAAGGCGAGGCGCGCCCCGTCCGGCATCAGGGCCTTCAGCGCGCTCTCCGCCTCCCGGGCCTCCAGGACGGTGGAGCGCCGCTCCACCAGCCTTGCGGCCAGCGACGCGAAGCGGTTGTGCCGGGCCATGTCCACCACGCGGCCGGCGGCGGCGGGAGGTGCTGCGACGGGCAGCGGATCGGCCGGCTCCACGTCGTTGGCGACGTGCCACCAGAAGGCGCTCAGCGTCTCCATCAGGGTGGCGCAGTCCTCGTCGACCCGCCCGACCCGCAGCAGCGCGTGGCCGTTGGGGCGCAGGATCGACAACAGCCCGCGGCGCAGACCCGTTACCATGAACTGGTGCTGGAGCTGCCAGTGGTAGCGCTGCGCCAGCTCGGCGTCGGACAGGAAGCCGCCGGTGAACTTGGCCTCCACCACCGTGTCCGGGGCCGTGTCCGGGGCCGGCGGCCCGCCGCCGTCCGTCCCGTCCAGGGCAGCGGCGTCCCAGGTCAGGAAATCGGGGTGCGCCACCATCCAGTCATGCTCGGGGTGGACCCAGCCGTCCTGCGCCGCCACGCAGGGCACGCCGGTGGCGTGCTCGACGAAGCGGGCGTGCAGGGGCTCGGTCACGATGCCGATCTGGACCGCCACCACCAGATCCAGGTTCGCCGGGGCGGTGCGGCCGGTCTTCTCGCGCCACAGCGCCAGCCAGTCGCCCGCCATGATCCGGGTGGCGTCGGAGGACCCGATCCGCCCTGCCCGCTCGGCGCGCTGCGCCTCCGTGATCGCCATTCCGCCGACCGCTCCCCCAGGATGTCCGGATCCGTGAGGACCGGCACATGTTCCCCAAACGTTCTCTTGCAACCGCCGCCGCGCTCTTGCTGCGGCGGCCCGGGACCGTGCAGCGCGAGTGCAGCATCGCCGGCGTTAACCATCGTCCGGAGCGTGAATATGGCCTGCGAACATGCAGTTTTCAAGAACAAAAAGGGAACCTTGGGCCTGGCGGTAAGCTTTGAAAGGATCAATGATTCCAGCTTTCTAAGTCACGGGCAGAAAAGCCGGAGGATCCCGCGAGAGAATTTGGGCGAGAGAAGCCGCTGGACCACGCCGTCTTCCGCCGGAACGTTTGGAGAAATCGATTGGGTTACTGCACCGACCGCAGGGCGCGAGCGACGTGAACGGCGACGCCGGCGACGCGGGCACGGGCGATCGGGGTGGGCCGGCAGTCGGGGTCGGTGCTCACCGGCAGAAGATGCGGCGGGAAGAAGCGGTAGCCGCACACCGTGCCGTCTCCCACCGTGACCACCACGTCGCCGGCCTGCGGAGCCAGCACGTCGGTGGGTTCCAGAACCACCCAGTCGTCGGGCAGAACGCCGGCGGCGTTCAGGCTGCGGGACGCGATGGTCAGCGCGAAGGCACGGCGCGACGCCCTCCGCTCCACCGCGACGGCGCGCCCCCCGTCGCGCAACGCCGCCGCGATGAAGGCTTCCCCGGCCCGTGGACCGAGGCCGAGGAAAGCCTGCACCTGCTCCACGGTGAGCAGCGGCACGCGCGTCACCGGCGGGTGGGCGCCATCGTCGAGGAAGCGCGGTTCCGAACCGGCGACGCGGGCCAGGCGGCCCAGCGTCTCCGCGCTGGGCACGCTGCCGTGAACCGGGTCGCGCAGGAAGCGCGTCAGGTTGGTCGCCGTCACCCCGGCCAGCCGTGCCCAGGCGCCGGCGCTCCAGCCGCGCGCCTCCATCACTCCGGCCATCCAGCGCAGGATCGCCCGCCGCGTGTCGTCCATCGCCCTTCCCCCGCCGCCTGGCAGCACCGCTTGGCAGCACCGCCTGGCAGCGCCGCCGCGGAGAGAACGTTGACGGAACGTGCATGGGTTCTTCGCCTAAGCGACAATTTCGTCAAGGATACGCTGCGATTTCGCAGTATCGCCTTGGACTCGGGCGGAGAACGCCGCCGTCAGACTCCGGAGTCGCGCTCCAGGTTCCCGGTCAGCGCGGCGATCAGCCGGCGCAGCTCGGCGCGGTCGCCCTCGCCCAGCCCGGCCACGGCGGCGCTGTTGACGGCCGTGGCGGCGGCCGTGGCCGGCTCCTCCAGGGCGCGGGCCCGCTCGGTCAGGAGGACCAGCGAGCGGCGGCCGTCGTGGGGATCGGGAGCGCGCCGGATCAGGCCGTCGCGCTCCATCCGGTTCAGCGTGTTGGCCATGGTCGGCTGCTCGATCTGCACGATGCGGCACAGCTCGGCCTGGGTCAGCCCCTCCCGCTCCCACAGGGCGAGCAGCACCGGAAACTGGCCCGGCGACAGGCCGTGGGGCTGAATGCGCCGCTCCAACGCCCGCGCGAACAGCCGCGCGAGGTGGTTGACCATGTAGCCGAAGGAGTCGGTGCGGCGCAGGACCATGGCGGCTCCTTACCTTGCGGTGGACGGGCAACCGGCACCATAGCGCCGCCAAGCCGGTTTGGCGACGGCAAGCGCCGCCGTCGCCACCGCCGCCGCCAGGTTCAACCCTCCGGCAACCGCCTCGACCTTCAGCGCGTCGAGGTAGGCGACCGCGTCGAAGGCCGGTCCGCCCAGCCGCGCCGCCTCCGCGGCCATGACCTGCCCCGCCGGCACCACCAGCAGCAGCGCGTTGGCCAGGATCAGCAGCCCAAGCCCGCCGTGCAGCGCCAGCCAGGGCGCCGGGCGCGGACCGGTCCGCCGCAGCGCCGCCAGCGCCGCCAGCGCCACCCCGGTCGCCACGGCAAGGCCCAGCCCGGGCAGGGTGACCAGGGCGGTGGCGTCGAGGATGGCGCCGCGCGCGGTCAGAACCGCCAGCGGCTCGTCGCCCCACGGAACCGTCAGGCTGGCGACGACATGGCCGAGGGCGCTGCCGAAAAAGCCGGCCACGCCCATGAGATGAAGCAGGATCAGGGTCTTGCGCATGGGGTCCTCCAAGGAACGGTTATTCAATAGCAAGCTATGTTAAATCGATGAGGATAGCAAGCTATGGATAAGCGGGAGGTTGCGCGCGCCCGGCCGCACCGCCACCTTCATGGCTCAACCACAAGGAGGACGCGCGCATGATCGTGACCAGCACCGACGGCGTGGAAGGCCGCCGCATCACCCAGTATCTCGGCATGGTCGCCGGCGAGGCGATCCTCGGCGTGAACATGTTCCGCGACCTCTTCTCGGGCATCCGCGACATCGTCGGCGGGCGGGCCGGCGGCTACCAGAACGCCCTGCGGGACGCCCGCGAGGCGGCCTTCGCCGACCTCCAGGACTCGGCGCGGGCGCTGGGCGCCGACGCCATCGTCGGGGTGGACATCGATTACGAGGTGCTCGGCAAGGAGAACGGCATGCTGATGGTGTCGATCAACGGCACCGCGGTCCGCCTGGGATAGGCCGGCCGGGGCGGCCGGGACGGCCGGGACGGCCGGCCGTCACGGCCCGATGTAATGCTTCATCAGGGCGGCCTGGTCGCCGACATAGACCCGGCAGCGGCTGTCCTGCCCGTCGAAGAAATAGACCTTGCCCGGCCGGCGCCGGTTTTGCGGGTCGACGAGGTTCGCCCCGCCCGAGAAGGCGACGCCGAAGCGCTTGTCCGGGGTGCGGGCCCAGTAATGGCCGTCGGTCTGCTGCCCGAAGGCACCGCGCTGGCAAAGGTGCGACAGGGTCCGGTCGTAGGACGCGAAAGCGGTCACCCGCTCGGGCAGGCTGTACACCGGCTGGGCGCGGACGAAGCGGGGGCGGGGGGGAATCACGGGAACCGGGGTGACGGAGCGGTCGCGGGTGCGCAGGTGCGTGGGATCGGTGCGCTCCATCGGCATGGGATCCGTGGGCAGCGGATCGGCCGCCGCCGGGAACGCCGCCAGCAGGAGAAGAAGGACCCAGCCGGCGCCACCGGCCTTTTTTTCATTTCCGTCAACTGGTTGAGTGACGATCCTGATCTTATGCCTGAGGCTGCCCAGGATGGCCGCAGCCGCACTTTCTCCCCCACATTGCCTGAGGAAAAGGCGGAAACGATCTGTCATTTCTGGGTTTTCTCCGCCGGAACGACGGCCCTCCGGCTCAGGCCGGGTGCATCGCCACGGCGGCGCCGAGAATGCCGGCGACGGTGGTCAGGAAATCCTTGGGCGTGATCGGCT
>JAEZHQ010000465.1 GCA_023416455.1 Pseudomonadota bacterium
GCCCAGGGCGCTCTCGCCGCCGGGGCCGGCGCCATCCTGTTCACCGGCCCGGCGCCGGCGGCGGAAAGGCTGGCCGCGATCGCCGCCGGCCGGGGCGCCCTGGTGCTGACGGAGCGGGCGCCGGCCCTCGACCTGCGCGGCACACGCGACCCGATCGGCGCCTGCCGGGCTTGGCTGGCGGAGGGGAGCGTCCCCGAATGACCACAGCCCCTACCGCCTTTTCACCAAAACTCCCCACAAGAAAGTGGTGTAGAGTGGTCCGCACCTCCATCATGCGGTACCACCCGATGAGCACGACAACCCCCCTGCGGCCCCGATCCCCCACCGGAGAGGAGGCGCTTGCGACCTTCGCGCGTCCTGATGGCCTGGGCCGCGGCGCCCGCTACCCGGAACCGGCCGTGGAGAAGATCAGGGGGGCGAAGCTGGTGGCGCTGTGGGTCGGCCTCGCCGCCGCCGCCTGGGCGGTGGTGGCCGCCGTCGGCTACGGGTTCTACATGGCGGTGTGGTCCCTTTTCTCCTGAGCCGCGGCGCGGCGGGAGCGGCGGCGCGCCGGCCGTGCCTCTGACGGTACGGCTACGCCCAAAGGGTGGCCTGGAGCGCCGCTTTACGACCCTCCCGACGTTGCAAAGCGTGCCGTGCTGGGCTATGAGGGCGCGTTTTCCAGAAAAAGGCCCCAAGGGGAAGAGCCACATGAAGCTCACTCGTCGCGTTAAAGAGATTCTTGCGAACTACGAGAGCGACAATCCGGGCGTGAAGGCCAACCTCGCCCGCATTCTCATGGAAGGCAAGCTCGGCGGCACCGGCAAGCTGGTCATCCTTCCGGTCGACCAGGGCTTCGAGCATGGCCCGGCGCGCAGCTTTGCGCCGAACGAGCCGGGCTACGACCCGCACTATCATTATCAGCTGGCCATCGACGCGGGCTGCAACGCCTACGCGGCCCCGCTGGGCTCGCTGGAGGCCGGAGCCTCGACCTTCGCCGGCTCGATCCCGCTCATCCTCAAGATGAACAGCGCCAACAGCCTGTCGACCCAGAAGGAGGCGGCCGACCAGGCGGTGACCGCGTCCATCGACGACGCGCTGCGCATCGGCGCATCGGCCATCGGCTTCACCATCTATCCCGGCTCCGAGGCCATGTACGACCAGTACGAGGAGTTCCGCGAGCTGGCCGCGGAAGCCAAGTCGGTCGGTCTCGCCACCGTGCTGTGGTCCTACCCGCGCGGCGGCAACCTGTCCAAGGACGGCGAGCTGGCGGTCGACGTCATCGCCTACGCCGCCCATATGGCCGCGCTGCTCGGCGCCCACATCATCAAGGTGAAGCTGCCCAGCGCCCACCTGGAGAACGCCGAGGCCAAGAAGGTCTACCAGGCCAAGGAGATCCCGATCGCCACCCAGGCCGAGCGGGTCAAGCACGTCATGCAGGCCGCCTTCAACGGCCGCCGCCTCGTCGTCTTCTCCGGCGGCGCCACCAAGGGCGAGGATGCGGTGTTCGAGGACGCCCGCGCCATCCGCGACGGCGGCGGCAACGGCTCGATCATCGGCCGCAACGCCTTCCAGCGCCCGCGCGATGAGGCCCTGAAGCTGCTCGACCGGATCATGAAGATCTATCAGGGCAAGGAGTGACGTTGGCCGACTGCCGACTCTATCTGGTGACGCCGCCGGCGCTGGAGCCGGCGGCGTTCGCGCCGTTGCTGGCGGAGGCGCTGGACGCCGGCGACGTCGCCAGCGTCCAGCTCCGCCTGAAGGGCTGCTCCGACGACGACGTCCGCCGGGCCTGCGACGCGCTGCGCCCGGTCGCGCAGGACCGCGGGGTGGCCTTCATCCTGAACGACAACCCGGTGCTGGCCCGCGAGACGGGCTGCGACGGCGTCCATGTCGGGCAGAGCGACGCGCCCTACCGCGAGGCGCGCCGGATCGTCGGCGCCGACGCCATCGTCGGCGTCACCTGCCACGGCAGCCGCCACCTCGCCATGGAGGCCGGGGAGGCCGGGGCCGACTACGTCGCCTTCGGGGCCTTCTACCCGACCAGGACCAAACAGCCCGACCACATGGCCGAGCCGGAGATCCTGCGCTGGTGGTCGGAGCTGATGGAGGTTCCCTGCGTGGCCATCGGCGGCATCGGCACCACCAACTGCCGGCCGCTGATCGAGGCCGGGGCCGACTTCCTGGCGGTCATCAACGCGGTGTGGTCCTGCCCGGACGGGCCGGGCGCCGCCGTGCGCACCTTCAACCGCATCATCGCCGAGACCGCCGCCGGCTGACCCGGCGCACCCACCGGTCCGCCTTACCGGACCGCCCCACCGGACCGTCATGGACCTGCTGTCGCCCGAGATCCTGGCCGCCCTGTTCGGGGTGGGCCTGCTGGCCGGCTTCGTCGACGCCATCGCCGGCGGCGGCGGGCTGCTGACCCTGCCCGCCCTGCTGTGGGCCGGGCTGACCCCCGCCCAGGCGCTGGCCACCAACAAGCTCCAGTCGAGCTTCGGCTCCTTCTCCGCGGCGCTGAAGTTCACCCGTGGCGGCGAGGTGCGGCCGCGCGCCATGGCCGTCATGATCGCCTGCACCTTCGCCGGATCGGCCGCCGGGGCGGTGCTGGTGCAGAGGCTCGACCCGGGCTTCCTGCGCAGCGTCATCCCGGTCCTGCTGATCGGCATCGCGGTCTATCTTCTCGTGTCGCCCCGGGCCGGCGACCTCGACGCCCGCCAGCGCATCGGCGAGCCGGCCTTCGCCCTGCTCGCCGGCACCGGCATCGGCTTCTACGACGGCTTCTTCGGCCCCGGAACCGGCACCTTCTTCGCCATCGCCTTCGTGTCGCTGCTCGGCCACAACCTGCGCAAGGCGACCGCCCACACCAAAGTGCTGAACGCCACCAGCAACCTCGCGGCCCTGCTGTTCTTCCTGCTGGGGGGCCACATCCAATGGGCGGTCGGGCTGCTGATGGGGGTGGGCCAGTGCCTCGGCGCCCAGCTCGGCGCCCAGCTCGTCATCCGCAACGGGGCCGGGCTGGTCCGCCCCATGCTGGTGGCGGCCTCGATCGCCATCACCGCCAAGCTGCTGTGGACGGACGAGAGCGGCCTGGTCCGGGGTGCCCTGGCGGCCTTGGCCGCCTGGTTCGCCTGACCGCGGCCTTGGCCGCCTGGTTCGCCTGACCGCGGTTCACGCCGCGATCCGCACGGCCGCCACCACATAGGCGCAATAGCCCACGGCGAACAGCCCGACCCTGGCCGGTGTCAGCAGGCCGCTGCGCGCCTCCCCCGCCATCACACGGGCGTTCATCGCCATGTAGCCGACCAGAACCGCGGCGAGAAAGCCGAGGTTGAGGGCATAGAGTCCGGGATTGCCCAGCCCGGCCCCGATCAGCGACAAAGGCAGCATGGCGAGCGTCAGCGAGAAGACCCCGTCGGCCATCGCCGCCGACACCGCCGCGGTCGCCCGTCCCCGCCGCGACAGCCGCCACGCGCTGAAGCTCTCGGGCAGGGCGCACAGCAGGCCGGTGATGAACAGCCCGCCCACAAGGTCGGACAGGCCCAGCGCGTCGTTCACCCGGCGCGAGGCGAGCACCGCCACCAGCGCCCCCGCCGCGATGGCAAGCAACCCGGGGAGCGCCGCCAGCATCCGGCGGCCCGGCGCCGGGCAGGGGTCCCGCTCGGCCCTCGCCGCCAGCGCGCGCACCAGATAGGCGGCGCAGGCCAGCGCCAGGACAAGCCCGTCCACCGGCTGCAATCCCCGCCAGCCCGGTGGCAGGGTCAGCGCCGCCAGGAGCAGGACGACCATCAGGTAAGGCAGCGCCTGGAGCCACATCGCCTGGTCGCGGACCTTGGGCAGGGGGCTGGGTGGCGGTGCCGCCGCGGCCGGATCGGCGCGCCGCTCCGCCCGGTGTTCCTCCAGCGCCTCCCGGCGGTGCCAGCGGGTCGACAGATAGGCGATGACGAAGATCAGCGGCAGGGCCGGCACGTTGGAGCCCAGCGCCGTGCCCAGCCCGATGTCCGGCCAGCCCAGCGCCACCGCGGCAATGTTGACGGAGATCTCCGGGCTGGCGGTGGCCAGCCCGATCAGCGCCCCACTCCCGGTCTCGGCGATTCCCCAGTGTCGGCACAGCACCACGAGCGGGGCGCAGACCCGCTGCACCCCCCAGTGCATCGCACCGACCCCCGCCAGCACCAGCGCGAACCACAGCGCCAACGCCCCCGTCCCATGAATCAGACCGTCCATGCCCCAGCCAACACGCCCGGCCCCCAAGCATCCCATTGCCCTTCCACCCCTCCGCTCCTCCCTCTCCGGAGGAACTGCAACGATGTTCATCACCTGTGCGGACGTTAGTCCCAGATTTCCTCAACCTTGAGACGATTTTACGTCTTGACTGATCCTCCATAGAACGTGACCTTTACGTAAAGGTCAGTTTGTATGCCATTGCGTCAATAACAAACAACGGGGGAAACGCATGCCGACCAGGACACTCGTGGCCCGCCTCATGGCGGCAGCGGCGATGGCCGCAGCCGTCTTGCCGCTGCCGGCGCTCGCCGCCGGCTACCTGCTGAAGGAGCAGAGCGCATCGGGCCAGGGAACCTCCTTTGCCGGGGCCACCGCGAACGCCGCCGGCGACGCCAGCGCGCTGTTCTTCAACCCCGCCGCCATGGGCGCGCTGGCCGGGAGCGAAGCGGTCGGCGTGCTGAGCGGTGCCTTCCCGACATCCAAGGGGACCAACGTCCGCGCCACCCGGGCCGCGCGCCTGGGCGGCGGCACCATCGCCGGCGGCACCGAACCGGGCGACATCGGCCAGGACGCGGCGATCCCGTCAGGCTACGCGGTGTACGCGGCCTCGCCCGACCTTCGGCTGGGACTCGCCATCACGGCACCCTGGGGCCTGGGGACCGACTACGGGGAAAGCTGGGCCGGCCGCTACCACGGCATCCATTCCAGCCTGTTCACCCTGAACATCGCGCCCACCGTCTCCTACCGCGTCCTGCCGCAGCTCACCGTGGCCGGCGGCCTCCAGATCCAGTACGCCAAGTCGCGCCTCACCCAGGGGATCGACTTCGGATCGATTCTGGCGGCCTCCGGCGCGCCCGTGCGGCCGGGCTCGCTGGACGGGATCGGCGAGGTCAAGGGTGACGACTGGGGCTTCGGCGCCACCGCCGGCCTCCTGTACGAGCCGGTGAAGGGCACCCGCCTCGGCCTGTCCTACCGTTCGTCGGTCTTCCACCAGTTGGAAGGCGACGCCACGTTCGAAGGCGTGCCGGCGGTGCCGTCGCTGCGCGCCAGCTTCGCCGACACCTCCGTGAAGGCCAAGGTGGCGACACCGGACATCATCTCCTTGGGCGCCTACCACGAGCTGAGCGACCGCTGGGCGGTGATGGCAGACGCGCAATGGACCAACTGGTCGCGCTTCAAGGAGCTGCGCATCCGCTACGCCAACCCGCTGCGCGCCGACTCGGTGACCGAGGAGCAGTGGGAGGATTCCTGGTTCTTCGCGCTCGGCACCGCCTACCGATGGAACGACAGGCTGACCCTGCGCGCCGGCATCGCCTACGATGAAACGCCGGTGCCCGCCCGCTACCGCACGCCCCGCATCCCCGACGCGGACCGCTATTGGATGTCGGTGGGGCTGGGCTATCAGATCACCGAGGGCATCCGCGCCGACGTCGGCTACACCCACATCTTCGTCGACACGTCCAAGGTCAACCTGTCCGACAACCTGACCGGCCCGGACGCTTTCCGCGGCAACCTGACGACCGACTACAAGGCCCATGTGGACATCATCGCCGTCCAGACCCGGGTTGCCTTCTGAACGCCTCCCTCCCACCGGAACCGCAGCCGGCGGGAGGGAGGCGGGCGCTTGCCCGCCGGGGCGCGCATGATAGGCTTCCTCCCGACATCCCTCGGGAATCCGGGACCAGCCGCCGGGAAAAGGAGCACGCCAATGGCCGACAGCTTCACCGCCTTCGTGATCGAGGACGCCGAGGGCAAGCCCAAGGGCGGCTTCAAGACGCTGACGCTCGCCGACCTGCCCGACAACGACGTGCTGGTCGAGGTCGCCTACTCCACCCTCAACTACAAGGATGGGCTGGCCGTCAGCGGCAAGGGCCGCATCGCCCGCAAGCTGCCGATGGTGGCGGGCATCGACCTCGCCGGGACGGTCGCCGAGTCCCGCTCGCCCGACTGGAAGCCGGGCGACAAGGTCGTCGTCAACGGCTGGGGCCTGTCGGAGACGCAATGGGGCGGCTACACCCGCTTCCAGCGCGTCAAGGCCGAGTGGCTGACCCGCCTGCCCGACGCCTTCTCGCTGGAGGAGGCCATGGCCATCGGCACCGCCGGCTACACCGCCGCGCTGTGCGTGGACGCGCTGGAGGACTGGGGCGCCATCCGGCCCGACGGCCGGGAGGTGCTGGTCACCGGGGCGGCCGGCGGGGTCGGCTCGGTGGCCGTCGCCCTGCTCGCCAGAGCCGGCTACCCGGTCACCGCCGCCACCGGCCGGCCGGAGACCCACGACTATCTGCGCGGCCTCGGCGCCACCGGCTTCATCGACCGCGCGGCGCTGCTGGAGAAGGGGCCGCCGCTCCAGAAGGAGCGC
>JAEZHQ010000369.1 GCA_023416455.1 Pseudomonadota bacterium
CTCGGCGATCAGCCCATAATACTCCAGCATCCGCCACGCCATCCGCTCGTCGGGGCCGGCCTGGAGTTCGAGGTGGAACAGCCGGCCATCGGCCAGCCGGGCGACGAAGTCCGGCCGGCGGCTGCGCGTCGCCGGGTACTCGGTCGGCCGCAGCTCCCGCGCCGGCGAGCCCGCCAGCTGGCGCAGAAGCGCCGGGGCGCCCCGCCACAGCACGTCCTTCAGGGTGGTATCGTACTTCATCGCCCGTTCTCCCCCTCCACCCTTATCGCCCGTCCCGGAGCGCGGCGCCACCGCCAACCGCCATGCCGGCAACCGCCATGCCGGCCGCCGAGGGGGCGGGGTCGGCCCTGCTGGCCGTCCAGCGCCGGCTCCCCCAGCGCGCAGCAGCGCCGCATCTCGCTCCCGGGCAGCACGCCCATGACGGCCAGCAGGGCGAGCGCGATGGGCAGGCCGAAGTGGCTGCCCTCCTTCAGCGCGTCGGCCGGGGCGTTGTCCGTGCCGATTTCATTCGGCCTTTGCAGCGCTGAACGGCGGATGCCGTTCGGTCAAGGCTGAACGGCGGATGCCGTTCGGTGGAGGTTGAACGGCGGATGCCGTTCGGTGGAGGTTGAACAGCGGCACGTCCGTTCCGGACGCTGCTTTGAACGCGTCTTTCCCCCATCACGCGGTTTCGAAAGAGGTGCGTCCTCGTCACCGCGACGACCGGCGATTCTGCCCTACGCCTGCGGAACGGCGTGAGCGGCACGCGCTTTGCAAACTGTCGACAGTGTACAAAAAGCGAGGTGAGCCGTGTTTGCCAGCATTTCCGCCAATCCAGCCCTTCCCACCAAAGCCAAAGCCGCGAAGACCGCCCAAGCGTTGAGCAGGGCTGGCTTGCTCGTGGCTGTCGTTTGTGCATCCTGCCCCTCGGCGGCGCTCTCGGCCGAACGGACGATTTCGGTTCTGGGGTGGAACGGCAATCAGCCCCAGCAGCAGATTCTGGAACGCCCGTTCTGGGCCGATCTGGACAAGGCCACCGGCGGCAAGCTGGCGGCCCGGTTCAACACCCTGGACGAGCTGAACCTGAAGGGCTTCGAAGCCCTGCGCACGCTGCGCAGCGGCGCGTTCGACATCGTTTCCATCCAGGTGGCTTTCGTCAGCGGCGACGACCCGGTGCTGGTTGCGACGGATCTGCCGGGCACCGCCGAGACGCAGGCGGATGTCGAAAAGATCAGCGAAGCCTACAAGCCGGTTCTCGACAAGCATCTCCAGGACAATTACGGCGCCCGCCTGATGGCCGTCTGGTCCTATCCGCCGCAGATCCTCTATTGCCGTGACGAGATCGCCAGCCTCACCGCCCTGAAGGGCAAGAAGGTGCGCACCCAGAGCGCCTTCGCCTCCGCCGCCGTGGAGCATCTCGGCGCCAGCTCGGTCAGCCTGGCCGGCCCGGAAGTCTATCAGGCCATGATGCAGGGCGTGGTGGACTGCGCCATCACCGGCGCCGCCTACGCCGCGGCCAACGACTGGCACGACGTCGCCAGGACCGTCTATCCGCTGGCCTTCGGCGGCAACGGCATCGCCATCCACGCCATCCGCGAAAAGGTCTGGCAGTCCCTGTCCGCCGCGCAGCAGGCCGCTCTCTCCGACCAGTTCACCAAACTGGAAGCCGGCTTCTGGGCGATGGCCACGAAAACCCACCAGGACGGCCTGAACTGCAACACCGGCAAGCAGCCCTGCTCGACCAACCGCCTGGGCAAGATGACGGTCGCCGAGGTGACGCCGGCCGATCAGGAAACCTTGCGCAGCATCGTCAAGACCGTCGTTCTGCCGGCCTGGCTGAAGGATTGCGAAGCCAAGACCCCGACCTGCAAGGCCGACTGGAACAGCACCGTCGGCAAGCTGATGAAGCTGGAAATGTAATCCTCCGCAAGACCGCCCCCCCGTGCCGAGCCTGCGACGGCCCGGCGCGGTCCTGCCCGTCAGAAGCGCGCCGCCGCCGGCACCCGTCCCGGAGCGCTGAAGGCGTTCGTTTGAAGCAACGCGGCTTTATGAACAGGAGGGATGCTTCATGCGAAGCGATGAGACGCTCATCCGAAAAGTGACAGACCATCTGGCCGTGATGGCGGGCTGGGGTCTGGTTGGACTCTGCTTCTTCATCACGCTGTCGGCGCTGCTGCGGAAACTTCTCAACATATCGCTCCAGGGGGCGGACGAGTATGGTGGCTATCTCCTGGCCATCGTCTGCGCCTTCGGCTTTTCCTACGCCCTTCTTGAACGCGCCCACATCCGCATCAGCGTGCTTCGGGACAAGCTGGGCCGCCGCACCCGTGCGTTTCTCGATCTGCTGGCGATCATGTCCCTCGCCATTTTCGCCTACGCTTTGGCCAGCGCCGCGTTCGACGTGGCCTTGACCTCCGGTCAGATGGGCGCGCGGGCCAGTTCGCCGCTGCGCACCCTTCTGGTCGTTCCGCAGGGGCTCTGGGCCTTGGGCCTCACCCTTTTCGCGCTGCTGTGCCTGCATATGACGGTCCGGGCCCTGCTCGCCATGCTGAGCGGACAATGGCAGCGGGTCGAAAGCCGGCTCGGCACCAAGGACGTCAACGAGGAGGTGGCGGAGGAACTGAGCGCCCTTCAAAGCCGGACCACCAGCATCGGAGGCGCCCGTCCATGACCCTGGCTTTCGTGTACGTCATCGGCATCGTCGGCCTTCTGGCGTTGAGCATTCCGGTCGGCGCCGCGCTTTTCATGCTCGGCCTTGGAACGGACCTGTCGAAGTTCACCATCATCAACAGCATGATCGGCAGCATCGCCTGGAACACGATGAACGACTTCATTCTCGTGGCGGTGCCGATGTTCATTCTGCTGGGTGAGATCCTGACCCGCAGCGGTCTTGCCGACCGCATGTACCGCTCGCTTGCGATCTGGATTCAATGGCTGCCGGGCGGGCTGCTCCACGCCAACATCGCGACCTGCGCGCTGTTCGCCGCCGCCTCCGGGTCGAGCGTCGCCACGGCGGCGACCGTGGGCACGGTGGCGCAGCCCACGCTTCTGACGCTCAGATACGACGACAAGCTCGTCCTCGGCTCCATCGCGGCGGGCGGCACGCTGGGCATCCTCATCCCGCCTTCCATGAACATGATCGTGTACGGGGCCTTGACCAGCACCTCGGTCGGCAAGCTGTTCGCCGCGGGCATCATCCCCGGCATCATCCTGGCCCTGATCATGTCGCTGGTCATCATCGTGGTGACCCTGGTCAAAGGCATCAGGACCGAGGATCTGCGCGTTCGGATGAGCCTGGGCCAGCGCCTGCTGTCGCTGCTCAACCTTTTGCCGGTGCTGGGCATCTTCTTCGTGGTCATGGGCAGCATCTACAGCGGGCTGGCGACGCCGACGGAAGCCGCGGCGCTCGGCGTGGTGGCCGCCATCGCCCTGGCCGCGGGCAACCGGACGCTGTCCATCGCGCTGCTGCACGAGTCCTTCCGCGCGACGGTCAAGACCACGGCGATGATGCTGCTGATCATCACCGGCGCCTTCGTTCTGAACTTCAGCCTCAGCCTCTCCGGCGTTCCGCAAACCTTCGCGACCTGGGTAACGTCGCTCAACCTCGGCCCCTATCAGACCATCTGGATTCTGGTGATCTTCTACCTGATCCTCGGCTGCTTCCTCGAAGCCATGGCGATGCTGGTCACGACCATCGGCGTCGTCTTCCCGCTCGTCATCCAGCTGGGCTTCGATCCGGTGTGGTTCGGCATCTTCATGGTGGTGATGATGGAGCTTGCGACCATCACACCGCCGGTGGGCCTCAATCTTTTCGTGGTGCAGAACATCCGCATCCGCCCGGGCAGCATCACCGACATCTATCGGGGCATCGTGCCCTTCGTGGCCGCCATGTTCATCTTCACGGCGATCCTGATCTATATGCCGGAGATCGCGCTGTGGCTTCCCTCCAAGATGTTCTGATACCAGCGGCACGGGTCTTTGACCGGTGCCGCTGGAGGGCCGCGACGGCGGCCCCGCGGGCTCGTGCCCGCGAAGCCAAGGGGCCGGACGGCCCCGCCGGCGATTGAGGCTCGATGAATCAGGGCCGCGACCGCGGCCCCGCCGGCGCTTGAGGAAGGCTTCCGATGGGGCACCACCAAAAGCCGCTGGAACGATGGAGGCGGAGGGCTGGCCGTGGCGGTGGCGGATCGCGGGGGCCGGCGCGTCAGCCCCGCGTCTCCAGCCACTCCGCGTAATCGTGGAGCGCGGCGTCGCAACTCCTGATCGGATCATGGGCGCCGCAGGCTTTCAGCCGGCCGACGTCCAGCGGCTGGCGCCGGCGCCCGCGCGGGCCGTGGTAGGCGATGTTGCTTTGCTCGTCCGGTGCGGCAAAGCGCCAGCGGAACCCCGGACGGCGTGCCGCCAGATGCTCGGCCCAGCGATGGAAGGGCCAGCTTTCCCCACAGCTGATGTTGCAGAGCGCGACCCCGTCGGCGCGTTGGTCGGTCAAACACAGCATGGCCTTCGCCACGTCGCGCGCGTAGCTCCAGTCACGGGCCGCGTCCGGCTCCAGCACCGCCTCGACGCCGGCCCGCGCCAGCCGCACCAGTTGCAGATGCGGGCTGAGCAGATCCCGCACGCCGGTGTCCCGTTCCCATGGCCCGAAGAGCGACGAAATGCGGCCCGCGACGACCGGCATCCCGTAGCGCTCCCCAAAGCTCAGCGCCAGCCGCTCGACCACGTATTTGGAGACGGCGTAGAGCCCGTCCGGCGCCCCCGGGTCGTCCTCGCAGGGCGGATGGTCGCCGAACACGGCGTCGCCGTAGATGGAGGTCGAGCTGGGCTGGAAGAAGCGTGTCACCCCGCCGTCGCGCGCGGCTTCGAGCAGGCGCTGCGACGACACGACGTTGAGATCCAGCACCTTGCGGGCCAGGCGCGGATCGGCGCCGGGACCCGGCGTCATGGCCGCCCCGTTGATGACCGCATCGACCCGGTGCGTTGCGATCAGGGAGGCGAAATCGAAGGGCCGGGTCAGATCCGCGGTGATCTCCACCAGCCGCCCCGGCAACGCGGCAAAGTCCGACAGCGCATCCGGCGGGGCACGGTCATGGCTGACGCCGATCACGGTGTCGCCGCGGCCGAGAAGCTGTTCGACGAGGTTGAGGCCAAGGAAACCGCTGGCGCCGGTCACGAGGACTGTGGAGGACATGGCTGCCTTGTCAGCGGGTTGACGGTGCGAGAGGGGCGAGGCGAGGCCAGGGGTGCCGCGCCTCGACCATCCGGGCGAGGGCGAGGAGCGTGCCTTCCCGTCCGAAGGCGGCCACGAACTGGACGCCGATCGGCATCGCGTCCCCATGGCGGGCCACCGGAACGCTGATGGCCGGGACTCCGGCCGCGTTGGCGAAGCCCGTGAACACGCGCTCATAGGCCGGGCCCGTGTCGTCCGCGGGCCACGCGAAGGCCCCGGCGGTCGGAGTCATCAGCGCATCGAAGCGCTCGAAGAAAGCCCCGATCTGGCCCTGAAGGGTGCGAAAGGCCGCCAGCGCGTCCGTGACGTCGAAGGCGCTGCGCCGTGCGCCGGCCTCCGCCATCGCTTCGAGATGGGGCGCGATCAGCCCCCGCCAGTCCCGGCCCCGCAGCAGGCCGGCCACGCCGACCTGCACCAGGACCGGCCAGTGCCGCTCGTGCAGGGCCAGGTCGAAGGGGGCGTCGCCGCTCTCCACCCGATGGCCCATGGCGGACAGCCGTTCGGCCATGGTGGCGCAGGCGTCGGCAACCGCCGCCTCGACCGGATGGTCGCGGAAGCGCGGCACGAAAAGGATGCGCAGCGGCCGTTCCGGCGGAGGGGGGCCGTCGGGCAGGCCCCAGCCCAGCCGGTCGGACGGATCACCCCCGGCGATGGCGCGGTAGACCGCCTCCACGTCGTCCACGCTGCGGCCGAGCGGGCCGACGACCTCGCAGTCGTGCAGGATCACCGGCAGGCCATGGCCGCGCGCGACGCGCCCGGTGCTTGGCTTCAACCCGACCAGGCCGCAATGGCCGGCCGGCCGGCGGATCGAGCCGCCGCCGTCGGTCCCCAGCGCCGCCACACCGATTCCGCCGGCCAGCGCCGCCGCCGCGCCGCCGCTGGACGCGCCGGGGGCGCAATCGGTGTTCCACGGGTTGCGGGTGGTGCCGAACAGGCGCGTGCTGACGTTGCCGCGCCCGACGGTGAATTCCGAGACGTTGGTCTTCCCCAGGATGACGGCCCCGGCGTCCCGCAGCCGCCTGACCGCCGGCTCCTCGGCCTCCGGCACGAAATCCCGGAACAGCGCGCTTCCCCAGGCGCAGGGCATGCCGCGCACGGTGATGTTGTCCTTGATGTGGACGATCGCGCCGTCCAGCGGCCCGCGCGCGCGCCC
>JAEZHQ010000516.1 GCA_023416455.1 Pseudomonadota bacterium
GGCCCCGGCCTTGCCGGCCCCCGCGCCGGCGATCGCGCCCCTGGCCGAGATGCCGGGGCCGGCCGGCGGTGGTGCCGCCGGCGGTGCGGGAGCGGGCGCGGCGCCGGTGACCGTCAACGTCGCCGTCACGTTCGAAGGCGGCGGGGACGCCGATATGGTCCGCCGCCTTGAGGAGTGGGTCCGCGGCGAGGGCGGCCGGCTGATCGCCGACGCCGTCCGGCGCGAGGACGAGCGGCGGGTGCGAACCGCCTTCGATCCGGAGAGGCGCCGATGAGCACCGTCCTGACGATCGGAGCCGTTGGCCTGGACACCCTGTCCGTGCTCTCGCTGGATCTCAGCGACGGCTGGCAGTTCCCCGACCATGACGTGGTCGAGACCAAGCCCCGGCTCCAGTGGACCGGGACTCAGCTCCGCACGATCTCGGTCGGCCTGCGCTTCCACGCGCAATGGTGCGACCCCGCGGCCCGCATGGGCGCCCTGCGCGGGCTGGGCGAGAGTGTCCGGGCGTGGCCCGTGATGCGCGGGTCGGGGGCCTGGCTCGGCCGGTTCGTGGTGACGGCCCTCAAGGAGCGGGACCGGTGGGCGCTGCCGAACGGCACGCCCCTGCGGATCGAGGCCAACCTGGAGCTGACCGAGTGGGCGGGCCTGTTGGGCACTGCCGGCGGCACCGGGGCGGCGCTGGCGCGCGCCATCGCCTCGCCCCTGCTGCGGAGGCGCGGATGACCAGCGCCTTCATCGAGCACGTGACCACGGACGGCGACCGCTGGGACCTGCTGGCCTGGGACTATTATGGCGACGCCCATCTCTATGGGCCGATCCTGGCCGCCAACCTCGACGCGCCACGGACGCCGCGGTTGCCGGCGGGCCTGCGCCTGGCCATTCCGGTGATGGAGCGGCCGGTGGCGGCGCACGGGCTGCCGCCCTGGAAGCGGGGGGCGCGATGATCCCGGTCGATACCCCCGTCTGGTCGCTGACCTGGTCCGGCACCGACGTTACCGCGGAGGTCGCCGCCTTCGTCACCAGCCTGACCGTCACCGACCGGAAGGAAGGCGAGAGTGACGAGCTGGCCGTGGAGCTGGAGGATCGCGACGGCCGCTGGCGCGGCGCCTGGGCGCCGGAGAAGGGCGACGTGCTGGACGTGTCGCTCGGCTTCGCCGATGGCGGGATGATCGATGCCGGCCGCTTCGAGGTGGACGAGATCGAGCACGGCGGACCGCCGGACCGGCTGTCCGTCCGCGCGCTGGCCACCGGCGTGACCGACGAGCTGCGCACGAAACGGCATCGCGCCTTCGAGGGCCGGACCCTGCCGCAGATCGCGGCGGCCGTGGCGGCTGACCACGGGATGGAGGTGATCGGCAACCCGGCGACCGAACCCTTGCAACGCGTGACGCAGGCGGACGAGACGGATCTCCAGTTCCTGTCCAAGCTGGCGGGCGAGCATGGCTATGTGTTCAGCGTCCGCGGCAAGGGGCTGGTGTTCCTGTCGGACGAGGAGCTGCTGGCGGCCGAGCCGGTGATGACGCTGTCGCGGGACCTGCACCATCCCGTCCGCTGGCGGTTCCGGCACACGGCGAAGCAGGTCTACAAGGCGTGCGAGGTCACCTACCAGGACCCGGCCACCAAGAGGACCGAAACCGCCAAGGTGGACGCCGCCAACGTCACCAGCGGCGACACCCTGAAGAAGCGCGTCCGGGTCGAGAACCCCGCGCACGCCCGGCAGAAGGCCAGGTCGCTGCTCGACCGCGCGAACCGGGGCGAGATCTCGGCCAGCCTGACCTTCCCCGGCCGGCCCACCCTGGTCGCCGGCATCAACGTGATGCTGGACGGCTTCGGCTCGGCCTGGGACGGCAAGTTCCACGTCATCGGCTCCACGCACCGCATCAAGCGCGGCGGCGGCTACACCACCGACATCGAGGTGCACCGTGTATAGGCGCGCCGTCGTCGAGGAGGTCGATCCCGTCTCCGTCCGCGTCCGGGTCCGTTTCCCCGACGCGGACGGGATGGTGAGTTGGTGGCTGGAGGTCATGCAGAAGCGCAGCCACGGCGACCGCAGCTATTGGCTGCCCGACCCTGGCGAGGCCGTGGCCGTCCTGATGGACGAGCGGGACGAGGCCGGCGTGGTGCTGGGCGCCATCTACTCCACGGCCGACCCGCCGCCGGTGGCCTCGGCCGACAAGCGCCACGTCACCCACAGGGACGGCGCGCTGTTCGAGTACGACCGCGCCGCCCACCGCTGGGTGGTGGCGATCCCGGCCGGCGGGCGCGTCGAGATCCGCGTCGGCGCCGGCACGTCGATCGTCCTGGACGACGCCGGGGTGCGCGTCGCCGGCCCTCGCATCGACCTGAACTGAAGGAGGAGACCATGCCGGCCGTCACCCGCCTCGGCGACGCCTGCACCGGCCACGGCTGCTGGCCGCCCCGCCCGAGCAGCAACGCCTCGGGCGACGTCTTCGCCGACGGCGTCGGCGTGCACCGGGTCGGCGACGGCTGGGCGGCCCACACCTGCCCGGCCATCCCCGAGACCCACGCCAGCGCGCTCGCCGCCGGCAGCCCCACCGTCTTCGCCAACGGCCGCCCCGCCGGCCGGATCGGCGACGCCGTCGCCTGCGGCTCCACGGTCGCCGCCGGCAGCTCCACCGTGTTCGCCGACGAGGGAGGGGTGTGACGATGGCGTCGCTGGCGATCGACTGGTCGCTGATGGTGGACGGCCCCGGCCGGACGGTCGAGGGGCTGGAGGACGTGGCCCAGTGCGTGCGCGTCATCCTGACCACGCCTGTGCGATCCGACCCGCACCGGCCCGACTTCGGCTGCGACCTGCTCTGGATCGACCGCCCGGTGACGGAGGCCGGTCCCGGCATCATCGGCGCGGTGCGCGACGCGCTGGAGCGCTGGGAGCCGCGCATCGCCGTCCTGGACGTGGCGGTTTCCGCGGCCGGCGCCGCCGTGACGGTCGCCGTCACCTGGCGGCCGGTCGGCGCGCTGGGGTCCCCGGAGACGACCGCGGTGGTGTTCCGATGATCGACCTGTCGACCTTGCCGCGCCCCCGCTTCATCGACAGCGATCCCGCCGCGCTGGCCGCCGCGATGGTCCGGGGCTTCGAGACCGTCGCCGGCCGCTCGCTTCTGCCCGCGCAGCCGGAACGGCTGTTCCTGGACTGGCTGGCCTACCAGCTGGCGCTCCAGCGGATGGCGGTTCAGGAGGCCGGGGAACAGACGCTGCTGGCCTACGCGCGCGGGGGCAACCTCGACCATCTGGGGGCGTTGCTGGGCGTGGAGCGGCTGGCGGCGCGAGGGGCGCAGGCGACGTTCCTGGTGCGGATGGCGGCGGCGGCCGAGGACGCGCGGTCGGTCGGGCCGCTCTCCGTCGCCACCGCCGACGCCGCCTGGACCTTCGCCGCCGGCGGGCCGGTGACGGTGCCGGCCGGCGCGGTGACGGTCGAGGTGGTGCTGGC